>JAVEES010000283.1 GCA_030840285.1 Pseudonocardiales bacterium | reverse complement strand
CAGACGTGAGTTGATCAAGGGAGTAGCGAGGACGGGTTACGCGGGAGTCGCCGGGCCCGCGTCCAGTTCGCCGGTTCGCGGAACTGAGTGCCAGCGCAAGCGCACGCCGTAGATGGCGCTGGCCAGTGACTGGATGACGACGAGATACATCAGCTGGCGGTACACGATCTGTTGAGTGAGCACGGCCCACAACGGCCGGGGACTCTCCTTGTCCAGCGCGAAAGCGTAAAGGGCCGTCAGGAGTTGCAGGACGAGGAAGGCGAACCAGGTAAGGGCAAGCCGGTGTGAGTCGGTGAAGAACAGGCTGTACACCGCGGCGAGATCGACAAGGGGCGCCAGCAGCGGCAGCACCACCTGGAACAGCAGCAGGTAGGGAAGCCCACGGCGACCGAGCTTGCCCGCGGCACCCCGCTCCACAACAGCGCCGCGATGCTTCCACATCGCCTGCAGCGTGCCGTAACACCACCTGTAGCGCTGGCGCCACAGCTGTCCCAGGGTGCTCGGTGCTTCGGTCCAGGCGACGGCCTCGGGCTGGTAGACGACGCGCCAGCCGGCTCGGCAGATCGCCATCGTCAGGTCGGTGTCCTCGGCCAGCGTGCTGTCGCTGACATTGCCGGCATCGTCGAGTGCGGCCCGCCGGAACGCACCGACGGCACCGGGAATCGTCGGCATGCACTGCAGCACATCGAACATCCGCCGGTCGAGATTGAACCCGATGACGTACTCGATGTGCTGCCAGCGCCCGATCAAGCCACGACGGTTGCCGACCTTGGTGTTTCCTGACACGGCACCGACCCGCGGATCGGCCAGGCTTGCGACCAGTACTCCGATGGTCGCCGGCTCGAAGACCGTGTCCCCGTCGACGAGCACCAGGATCTCGCCACTGGCCGCTCGAATGCCGGTATTCAGCGCGCTGGGCTTACCACCGTTGACCTGCTCGAGGACCCGGACGTTGGCAAGCCGCAGGCCGCGCACGATTGCGGCAGTCCCGTCTCGCGAGCCGTCGTCGACGACGATGATCTCGACATCCGGGTAGTGGCTGGCCGCCAACGAGCTGATGGAAGCAGCGATGCCGGCGGCCTCGTTGTAGGCCGGCACCACGACGCTGACGCTCGGCCGGTACTCCGTCGCTTCGGCAGGCGGCGCGCCGGCACGCATCGCATGGGTAGGCGTCGCGTGGGTAGGCGCGCCGCGGGCGTGGTGCCGGGCGAAGAGCAGTTGGCTCAACAGCCTGAGCACCGACAACCCGGCAACGCTGAACACCAGAATCGTCAGCAGCGAGCTGACGAGCGCGCCAACCCTCAGCAGCCCGATGATGATCCAGCCGCGAATTCGCTGAAATGCGTCAGCGCGATGAAACGGCGAGCCGACGCCGACGGCCTGCGTGACCGTGGTGAAGCGATAACCGGCTGCCTGGAGTCTCGGGATCAGGACGTCCAGCGCTGCCAGCGTCTGGCTTCGGTCGCCGCCGCCGTCGTGCATCATCACCACCGCACCGGCACCGTCACGAGGAGTGGCCGCACGCACGATCGAGGCCACCCCGGGCCGCTGCCAATCGCTCGTGTCCAGGTCGGCGAACACGGCGCGGTAGTTGCCAGCCCGGCGAAGAGCGGTCATTTCGACAGCTGTCAATGCCGACGGGGTGGACGAGTACGGCAACCGCAGCAGGTTGGTGGTATGACCGGTCGTCGCGGCGAGCACTTGCTGGCTCTGATCGAGCTCGAGACGCTCACGCCACGCGGGAACCCCGCCGAGCTCAGGATGGGTGAACGTGTGCAGCCCGATCTCATCGCCCGCGGCGGCCATCCGTCGGACCAGAGCGGGCCGTTTCGCCACCTCGGACCCGAGCACGAAAAAAGTGGCGGTCACCCGATGGTGTTGCAGCACATCGAGAACACGGCTGGTGTAGTCGCTCGGCCCGTCATCGAAGGTCAGCGCGATAGTGCCGGGCGCGGCGCGCAGGCCGGGCCTGGCCAGCCGGGTCGTGTCGATGACCGGTCCGCCCGAGGTGAGCAACGCAGGTGCCGGGCCGCTTCGCGAATGCTGCCCGCCGTGTCCCTCACCGGCCGCCCCGCTGGCCAGCGCGTGCGACCCGAGAAGCAGACCACCAACCAGAAGACCGGCTGTCAGCAATAGCCAGTGGCTGCGTGGGGCGGCGAGGTGCCTGCCAGCGGCCAGGTGCCCCATCCCTCAGTGGCCGTGCGGAGGGTGGGTCGGCTTAGCGTGTTTGGTCGCGTGCGCCGGGCCCCGTGCCGGGCGAGTGCTCGACGAAGCAGCGGTCGTCGGCGCTGCACTCAGGCTTGTGGAGCTGCGAGCTTTCGCCGACGTCGGCACGGGCGCAAGCGCCGGAGCGGCTGGAACGGAGCGGCGAAGCCCGCTGGCCGAACTCGGCGCGGCAGCGATGTCGGCGGCATTGATAGCCGGAGCGGCGCTGCTGGTAGAGGCTGCGGTAGCAGACGCCGGCCTTGCCCCAACAGTGGGTTGACGAGCCTGTCCTGCTTCTGCCGGGGCGTGCACGGGTTTCGCGCTGGAGGTCGGTGAGACGATGCCGGGCAACGAGACGACACCCGCCAAGCCGAAGGCGGTGAGGATCAAACCGATGGCGGCCGCGCCTACCAGCCCGGTCATGAGCCGGCCTGCCACGCGAGCCCGAAGGCGGCGATCGTCAGCGAAAATCGGCGGGTCCGCAACCCGGTGTCGCGACACTGTCACCTCCCACAAGAGAAAGTTGCGCCCCGCGAGTCACGCACTGTCACCGCGAGCGCCGGAAAATTCATCCGCGAAGTGTGACACATCAAAAGGGGCTCGAAGAGCGCCGTGTTCGGGTACTTACTGGCAGTAACGCGCAGTGCTCTTCAGGGTCGCTCGGTGACGTTCAGGCTCGTTCCTGGAATGACGTTCAGGCTCGTTCCTCGGCGATCGAGTTACCGCCGTCGACGATCAGGCATTGCCCGGTAACATAGCCGGCTCCCGGAGAGGCGAGCCAGCAGATAGCGGAGGCAACCTCGTCGGCATTCCCGCTGCGGGACATCGGCGTGCGCCTACCCTGCTCGTACTCATGAGCGGTTTGAGATCCGGTGTGGATCCAGCCAGGGGCAACGGCGTTGACCGTGACGCCGTCTGCTGCGCTATCGACGGCCAGCCCGCGGACGAGGCCGACCATGCCGGCTTTCGCCGCGGCGTATGCGGGCTCGGCGCGCATGGCCATCACCGGGCCCGTCACGCTCGCCACCATGATCAGCCGTCCCCACCCCGCCTGGGCGAGCACCGGAAGGCAGGCCTTAGCAAGGAAGAACGAGCTGTCCAGGTTACGAGACAGGCTCGCTCGCCACAGGTCGGTGTCGAGGTTTGCGACGGTTCCTGCCTCGAGCTGCGGATTGGACACCGACGTCATCCCGGCGCAGTGCACCACCACGTCAAGACCGCCGAAGCGGTCGACTGCTAGCGCCACCAGCCGCTCCGCCGTCGAGGGATCCGTGAGGTCGCCGGCACCGCCGATGGCGGCGGCACCGGCCGAACCCAGCTCGGCGGCGCGCTCCTCGATGCGGCTCGTTGTGGAAGAGAGCACGACGGCTGCACCCAGCTCTGCAAGCAGCCGCGCAGTGGCGAAGCCGATGCCGGACGGGCTCCCCGCGCCGGTCACCAGGGCGACTCTGTTGCGCAGGCTGAAGGATGCGGGGATCGATGGCCTCGAACGTGTTTCGGCGGGGAGCGACATAGCACGCACTCTAGCCATGCAACGAAGGTTCAGCGCGCATTCCACGATCGATAACTAAGTATGCGGCGAACAGCACATTCGAAAGCACCCGAAGCGGCCCGGGAACGCAGTCGCGCCAAGGACGCCGTTCGAGGCCCACCAAGGAGAGCGACGTTGGCCCCGCCAACACCTGCGCGCCGTTACTCTAAGGCCCCCGGCCCCGGACGATCGGACGACGTTAGGAAGCGGTGCATGAGCAAGTACGCAGACCTGGTAGTCACCGGTCCGCTCTACACCGGCCCCAGCTACACCGGCCCGAGCTACACCGTGGACCTTCGGCGTAGCGCCTCCGATGCGGTCGCGGTGCGGGGGGATCGGATCGTCGCGATCGGCGCCGAGCAGGTGCGCGAGCTGACCGGACCGCGTACGCGTGTCATCGACGCATCAGCCGGGATGATCGTGCCCGGCTTTCAGGACGCGCACGTGCACCCACCGGCCGCGGGCCGCAACCGGCTCAACGTCTGGCTCAACGACGCGACCGGACGGCATGAGTATCTGGCCGTGCTGGCAGAGTTTGCCCAGCACAACCCGGGGGATTCCTGGATCATCGGCGGCGGCTGGGCGATGGGACACTTCCCCGGGGGCCTGCCGCGCAAGGAAGATCTCGATGCGATTGCGCCTGATCGTCCGGTATTCCTGTTCAACCGGGACGTGCACGGCGCGTGGGTCAACAGCCGGGCACTCGAGCTGGCCGGCATCACCAAGGACACCGCGGACCCGTTCGACGGGCGGATCGAACGCGATCTGGTGACCGGAGAACCCACCGGCATGCTGCACGAAGGCGCGGCGTATTCCTTCGAGCGTGACGTGATTCCCTTGCCGAGTCGAAGCGACTGGGAGGCGGGGATCCGCAACGCTCAGGCTCATCTGCACAGCCTGGGCATCACGGGCTGGCAGGACGCCTGGGTCACGCCCGGCACTTATGAGGCTTACCAATCCCTTGACCGGTCTGGCCAATTGACCGGCCGGGTGGTCGGCGCGCTGTGGTGGGACCGGCATCGCGGGCTCGACCAGATAGCGGAATTCCTCACCCAGCGCGAGGCCGGCACGCGGGGCCGGTTCCACCCGATAACCGTCAAGATAATGACGGACGGGGTGCTGGAGAATCAGACCGGAGCCTTGCTAGAACCCTATTGCGACGGCTGCGGCGGGCATTCGGACAACACCGGTCTGACGTACCTGGATCGAGACCTGCTTGCGGCGGCTGTGACGGAGCTGGACCGACTCGACTTCCAGGTTCACCTGCACGCAATCGGTGACCGCGCCGTTCGCAATGCGCTCGACGCCGTGCAGGCAGCCCGAATAGCCAATGGCGCACGGGGTAATCGCCACCACATCGCGCACATCCAGCTCATCCAGCCCGAGGACATTCCGCGGTTCGGCGAGCTTGGGGTAACCGCGAACTGCCAGGCGTACTGGGCACAATCAGAGCCGCAGATGGATGAGCTGACGGTTCCCTTCATCGGACGGGATCGCGCGGAGCTGCAATATCCGTTCGGTGATCTCATGCGGTCCGGGGCAACACTGGCCATGGGAAGCGACTGGTCGGTGACAACTGCCAACCCGCTCGAGCAGCTGGAAGTCGCCGTGACCAGGATCGACCCGGAGAACCGCGGCAATGCCCCGTTCCTCCCCGAGCAGAAATTGCCGCTTCCCATTGCGCTGGCTGCCTTCACCGCGGGGTCGGCCTACGTCAACTTCGACGAGGGCGACGCGGGCTCGATCGAGGTCGGCAAGCGGGCCGACCTCGCCGTCCTCGACCGGAACCTCTTTGCTCCGGGTTCCGACCACATCGGCGATGCGCGTGTGTTGGCGACGGTGGCTTCCGGCAAGCTCGTCTTCGAACGCGACTAAGACCCTGGGGTCAGCCGTTGTTCAGCGACCCAGGCCGCGATCTGAACCCGGTTGTTGAAACCCAGCTTGGCCAGGATGTGTTCGACGTGGCCTTCGGCGGTGCGCTGGGAGATGACCAGGGCGTTGGCGATTTCCTTGTTGCTCAAACCCCGGGTGATCAGTCCGGCTATCTCGCTTTCGCGCCGGGTCAGCGAGCCGGGCCCCGATCCGGCGCGCTGCGATTCCGTCGGCGCGCGGACGGGTTCATTCGGCTCGCCCATGGCGTAGGCCACCGCCTGATCGAAGGCCAGGGTCATGCCGTGGTCGAACGCGCGCCCGAACGGTTCGTCGCCGAAAGCGGCTTTCGCCTCTGCTAGATAGCGATCGTGCAAGGCCGACGTCGGACCGTTGGTCAGCAGGGAGCATCCCACGGCGTGCATGATCGATTGAGCCGCGCCGAAAAGGCGTCCGGCGCGTTCACCATCGCGGTGAACCGTCGCCGTCCAGGCCAGCACATCGAAGTTGACCGCGATGAGATAGCGCGAGTCGAGCGGAAGCCGCAGGCGAATGCTCTCCTGTTCCGCCGCGGTGGCCCGGTCGTGATCACCTCGGTTGCACGCCTCGATGCCCAGTCCCCACAGCGCCATGGACCGCACCCATAATTCGCCGACCGACCCGGTCAGTCTCAGGCATTCCTCGAAGTTCGCTTTCGCCCGCTGCTCTTCCCCCATGCTCGCCAGCGCCATGGCCAACCAGGCTTGGTCATAGGCCGCGGCGGCAAGATCTTCCAGCTGACGGTGAGCCTCGAGCGCCTCTTCGAAAAGTGTGGCCGCCTCGGCCCGGTTGTGCTGGAACATCGCGGTGAACCCGCGCACCTGGGCGACATACGCGACGCCGGACGGTTCGCCCAGCTGGTCCGCGAGCAATTCGGCATCGGCAAGCAGCCGGGTCGCCTTGCCGAAGTCGCCGAGCGCGGTCGCGAGATGGCCGTCGACATACAGGGCCTTGAGCCGCACCTCGCTCGGCTCGGTCCCCGCGGCCAGCAGGCGGTCCAGCCAGTGTTGACCCTCGTTGAGACGGCCGGTCGTGAGCCAGTGGAACCGCAGCCGCGCCGCGATCTCCAGGCCGACCATCGACTCGTCCGGTTCGGTGAGGCAGAACGTCAGCGCCGAACGCAGATTGTCGTGTTCGAGCCTGACCCTGGTCAGCAACTCGGCCTGCTCGGAGCTGAACGAACCCGCTTCGGCGTCAATGACGAATCGCCGGCACCAGTCCCGGTGCCTGCGCCTGAACTCGCGCGTTTCACCATATTCGTTCAGGCGATCTCGGCCATATTCCCGTAGTGTCTCCAGCAGTTGGTAGCGCACCCGTTCACGGCGCTCGCCGGGTACGACGATGGACTTGTCCACTAAACCGGCCAGCAGATCGAGGACGGCGTCCGCTGGAATGTCCTGATCCGAGCAGACCTCCTCCACCGCGTCCAGATCGAAGCCGTCGGCGAAAACCGACAGCCGTGCCCAGAGCGTCTGCTCGGGCGGGGAGCACAGCTCGAAGCTCCAGTCCACCAGCGCACGCAGCGTCTGCTGGCGGGGTAGCGCGGCTCGGCTGCCGACGGTCAGCACTGCGTACCGGTCGTCCAACCGGGTGAGCAGTTGATCCGCTGACAGCACGCGCAGCCGGCCCGCCGCAAGCTCGAGGGCGAGCGGAATCCCGTCGAGCCGCCGGCAGATGGCCGTCACCGCTGCATAGTTGGCGGCATCCAGGCTGAAACCCGGGCGCACGGCGGCCGCCCGCTCGACGAACAGGCTCACTGCCTCGTACTGAGCCATGCCGTCCAGGGATGAGCCGCGATCCGGTCCTGGCACCGACAGCGGCGGCACCGACATGGTGTGCTCGCCGCTGATGCCCAGCGGCTGCCGGCTCGTTGCCAGGATCCGCAACCCAGGACATGCCCGCAGCAGCCCGTTGGCCAGCAACGCGGAGGCATCCAGCAGATGCTCGCAGTTGTCGAGCACCAGCAGCATCGTCCGATCCGCGAGCAGGTCCGAGAGCTCGCGGGCCGAACCACCGATCGATTCGTCCTGAATATTCAGGGCTGCCGACACTGTCTGCTCGACGAGCGTCGGATCCTTCAGACCTGCCAGCTCGACGAGCCAGACACCGTCGGTGAAACCGCGCTGCGCGTCGGCGGCTGCCCGCAATGCCAGCCGGGTCTTGCCCACCCCGCCCATACCGGTCAAGGTGACAAGTCGCGCGATCGACAGCAATCTCTTGACGTCGGCGAGTTCGCGCCGACGTCCCACGAAACTCGTCACATCGGCCGGAAGGTTTCCTACCCGCCGGTCGATTACCGATGCAGCCATCCCGAACTCATGCTAGGAACCGCCGACAGGCCGGTCAACGCTAGCGCCCTGCGTCAACGCTGACCAGGCTGTGGCACGCTCGCTCGGTGGTGCCGGCAGGAGGGTCGGCTTGACCGACCGCTCCTGCCGGCGAGTGCGGACCTGCTCAGCGAAGGCCGATGTTGACGTAGTACGTCTGGCCGTCGTCGAGCGTGACGCCCACCCGCCAGTAGAAACCAGCCTGGTTGCTGCTGGTGTTCCAGTTGTAGCTGTACTGGCTGCCGTCCCAGCGGTAATCGACACCGCTGTCGGCCGAGGCGCTGTAGGCCGACTCGTTCACCGCGGCAGCCATGCTGCTGCCCTTGACCGGTGTGAGCCAGTTGGGTGCGGTGCCGGACTGGATGACCTGCCCAGCGGCGTTCTTGAGCTGGAACTTCATCGGGATCGTCTGGCCGGCCTTGAAGACGCTGGTCGCGATGCCGGTCTGGTGCGCGGTGTCGTTCACCGGCTGCAGGAACAGCGTTGCCCCGTAGCCATAGACCACCGTGTAGCTCGCCTTCGCGGTGCTCACATTGCCCGCCTTGTCGGTGGCGGTCGCCGTGTAGGTGAAGATGCCGACGCCATTGGTGGTGCCACCGGTGAGCACACCGGTCGCGGGGCTTGCCAAGCCGCTGGTCGCGTCGGTGGCCGATGCAGTCGCTGCCGGAACCGCGCCGATCGTGTACTTGGCGCCGTCCTGCACGCCGCCGATCGTCACAGCCGGGGGAACGGTGTCGATGTTGATTCCGCTGACGGTGGTGGTGCCCTTGTTACCGGCGTTGTCGACCGCGGTGCCGGTGGCACTGTTGGCACCCTGAACGGCAAGCGTCTGGTCGGGCTGGCAGCTGGCGATCCCGCTGACCGCGTCCTTGCAGTCGAACCGCACCGTGACCGGCGTGTTGTACCAGCCGTTGGCATTCGGGCTGGTGGTCGCCTTGCCCGTGATGATCGGCGCGGACTTGTCCACCAGGACGGTGATGGTCGAGGCAGTCTCGGTGTTGCCCGCGTTGTCGACGCTCCAGTAGGCAACCTGGTGGGTGCCCTCGGTGCTGACGCTGACGGTCGTGCCTGCCTGCGGCGCTCCGCCGTCCACCGCGTAGTACGTGGCGGCGAGGCCTGAAAGGTTGTCCGTGCCGCTCAGCGTCACGGTGACTGTGCTGTTCTGCCAGCCGCTGGGTGCGGTTGCCTTGGTGGACGGGTCGGTGCGGTCGATCTTGATGCCACCGACCGTGGTAGCGGTGGTATTGCCCGCCTTGTCGCTCACCGATGTGCCGGTGGAGAGATTGTCGCCCTCACTGGCGATGGTGCTGTTGGCGGGCACGACACCGTCGATACCCGAGAGGGCGTCGGTTGCCGTCCACTTCACGATGACGTCGCCCCGGTACCAGCCATTGCCGTTCGGCGCGGTGGTCACTGCGCCGGTGAGCGTCGGCTTCGTCTTGTCGACGTTGATCCCGTTGATGCTGTACGGGTCGCTGACGTTGTCCGCGGCGTCGGTGGCGGTACCACCGGCGCTCTGGTTCGCACCCTCGCCAAGCGTCTTGGCGGCCGGGCAGGACAGGATGCCCGAGAGTCCGGCCTGGTCGGCACAGTTGAACGTCGCGGTGACGTCGGCATTGAACCAGCCATTGCCGTTGGCGGTGGAGGACAGCGTGCCCGTGACGGTGGGCTTGGTCTTGTCGACGTTGACCGTCGTCTCATCCGTCGCGAAGTTTCCTGCCTTGTCCGTGGCGGTGCCCTGCACCTTCTGGGCCGCGCCCTCACCCTTGGTGACAGGCGACGTGCAGGACGCGATGCCCGAGCCGCCGTCGGTGCAGGTGAAGGTGACCGTCACGTCGCTGTTGTTCCAGGACCGGACGTTGGCGGCCGGTGACTGCGCGTGGCTGATCCCTGGTGCTGTCTTGTCGATCTTGATCTCGATGTTCTTCTGGGCCTCCGTGTTGCCGGCCTTGTCGACGCTCCACACCTGCATGGTGTGCACGCCTTCGCTGCCGATCGTGACACTGGTGCCGACAGCCTTCGGAGCATTGTCGAGCTGGTAGTACGTCGCCGCCACACCGGAGAGGTTGTCGCTGGCAGTCAGCGTCACCGTGACGGCGTTGTTGCTCCAGTCCGCGACGTCGGAGATAGTCGTCGTCGGCTTGGTGCGGTCGATGTTGACCGGTGCGCTCTTGGCCGAGGTCTCGTTGCCCGCAAGGTCGCGAACTGAGGTGCCTGCGGTGAGCCCGGCGCCCTCCCCATCGATGATGCTGTTACTGGGCGCGGCACCGTCGAGCCCGGAGAGGGCGTCGGCGGCCGTCCACTTCACGCTGACATCGCCGTTGTACCAACCAGCCGTGTTGGGGCCGATGGTCGCGGCGCCACTCAGACTCGGGAAGGTCTTGTCGACGTTGATCGGACCCACCGCCGACGTCGCGGTGTTGCTCGCCGTGTCGGTCGCGGTGCCCGTTGCGGTCTGGGCCTTGCCCTCGCCGAGCGTCACCGGAGACGTGCAGTCGGCGATACCCGAGAGCGCGTCCTTGCAGGTGTAGCTGACCGTGACGTCACCGGCGTACCAGCCGTTGGTGTTTGCCGGCCGGTCAGGTGCGCCCGTGATGGTCGGCTTGACCGTGTCGATGCTCACCTTGGCGTTGTCGGTCTGGCTGTTGCCGGCGTTGTCCCCGGCGGTGCCCACCACGATCTGATCCTGGCCATCGGTCGCCACGTTGGCGTCCGGCGAGCAACCTGCCACGCCCGAGAGCGCGTCCTTGCAGTCAAAGGCGATGGTGACCGGCGAGTTGTTCCAGCCGCTGGCGTTCGGCGCCGGGGTGACCGTGTGACTGATCGTCGGCTTGGTGAGATCGATCTTCACGGTAGCCGTCTGAGGTGACTCGACGTTGCCGGCCTTGTCCACGCTCCAGTACTTCAGGGTGTGGACGCCCTCGGTGTCGATGCTCAGCGTGCTTCCCTTCTGAGCTGTGCCACCGTCGAGCGAGTAGTAGGTCGCGTCGACTCCGGAGAGGCCGTCCTCGCCGGAGAGGCTGACGGTCACCGTGCTGTTGTTCCAGCCGGCCGGCGCGTTGGCGCCGGTGGTCGGGGCGGTGCGGTCGATGTTGACGGCAGTGCTGTCCGCAGTGGTGCTGTTGCCGGCCTGGTCGCTCACCGTTGCGGTGTCCTTGAGGCCTGCTCCCTCGCCGGTGATGGTGCTGTTCGCCGGGGTGGCGACTACGCCGGATCGGTCGTCAGCGGCCGTCCAGCTGATCGTGACGTCGCCCTTGTACCAATTGTTGGCGTTGGCGGGGGTGCTGGGCTTTCCGCTCAGCGTGGGAGCGGTCTTGTCGACGTTGATGCCGCTGACCGTGGTGCTGGCGATGTTCCCCGCCGCGTCCTTTGTGGTGCCTTGCACCGACTGGTCGGTGCCCTCTCCCACCGTCGTGTCAGCGGTTGTGCTGTCGATGCCGGACCGGTCGTCCGTGGCGTCGAAGTGCACGGTGACGTCGGTGTTGTTCCACCCGAAGGCGTTGGCGAGCGGAGAGCGGCTGCCGTTGATGGTCGGCTTGGTCTTGTCGATGCTCACCTTTGCCGGGTCACTCGCGCTGTTGCCCGCGTTGTCGGTCGCGGTCCCGGTGACGGGCTGGTCCGTGCCCTCCGTGGTGACGGTCTGCGGGGCGGTGCAGGTCGCGACACCGGAAAGGGTTGCCTGGTCGTCGCAGGTGAAGGTGACGGTGACGTCGGTGTTGTTCCAGCCGGCGGCGTTCGCGGGCGGCGACAGCACGTGGCTGATGGTCGGGTTGCTCTTGTCGATCCGCACGACGACGCTTCTCGTCGCCTCCTTGTTGTCGGCCTTGTCGACCGAGTAATAGGTGATGGTGTGGGTGCCTTCGGCGCTCAGCTGGATGATGGTCCCGACCTGGTCGGCACCGCCGTCGACGGTGTAGTGCGTCGAAGCCACTTCCGAAAGGGCGTCATGCGGCGTGAGGGTCACGTCGACGTTGTTGTTCACCCAACCGCTCGGGGCGGAAACATCAGTGTTCGGAGCGGTCTTGTCGATGTTGACCGGCTCGCTGCTGGCGTTGCGGACGTTGCCCGCCTTGTCCACGATGGAGGCAGAGGCCGTCTGGCCGACGCCCTCTGTGGAGATGATCGAGTCAGCGGGCTTGTCACCGGCCAGGCCGGACAGCGCATCGTCGGCGTTCCACACCTGCGTGACATCGGAGTTGTACCACCCGTTGCCGTTCGGCGATGTCGTCGGCGCGGCGCTCAGGTTGGGCAGGGTCTCATCGATGTTGATGCCGGACACCGTGGTGCTGGCGGGGTTTCCGGCGTTGTCGACGGCGGTGCCGTCAACACTCTGGTTGCCACCCTCAGTGAGGTGCTTGGGCCCGGTAACCGTGTCGATACCGGATAGTCCATCCGTTGCGGTGAAGGACACTGTCACGTCGTCGGAGTACCAACCGGCCGGGTTGGCCGCACGGTCAGGCGCGCCGGTGATGCTCGGTGCGGTTTTGTCGATATTCACCGTCGCGGTGCCGGTGATGCCGTTGCCCGCGTTGTCGGTTGCGGTGCCCGTGACCTTCTGTGCCTTCCCCTCCGTGGTGACCGTCTGCGGGTCGGTGCAGGTCGCCAGGCCCGAGAGCGTGGCCTGGTCGGCGCAGGCGAAGCTGACGTTCACGTCGGTGTTGTTCCACCCGTTGGCGTTCTGACCAGGCGCCTGGCTCGGCGTGATGCTCGGTGAGGAAAGGTCGATCTTCACGGTGAAGGTGTGCGCGGCCTCGGTGTTGCCGGCGTTGTCGATCGACCAGTACGCAACGGTGTGGATGCCCTCGCTGCCGAGCGTGACCGCGTTGCCCTTGGTGGGAGTGGTTGCGCCGTCGACGGCGTAGTAGGTGCTGTCGATGTCGGACAGGCCGTCGGTGGCGTGCAGGCCGACCGTGACGGGTGCGTTGACCCAGTTGCCGGGCACGCCGGTTGCGGACGTGGTCGGCTTGGTGCGGTCGATCTTGATGCCGTTTACCGTTGCCGTAGCGACGTGTCCAGCCTTGTCACTGACGCTCGCGCTGGCCGAGCGGTCGCTGCCCTCGCCACCCACGATGGAATCAGCCGGGCAGGCAACGACGCCGGACAGGTTGTCGGCGCAGGTCCAGTGGACGGTTACGTCACCGGTGAACCAGCCGTTGGCGTTGGGCGTCCCGACTACCATGCCCGTGATGGTCGGTGCGGTCTTATCGACGTTGATGACCGGTGTGGTCACCGACGCGCTGTTGCCCGCGGTGTCGGTTGCCGTGGCAGTGTCGGTCTGGTTCGCGCCTTCACCGAAGGTGTGCGCGTGGTCCTGCGTCTTCACGCCGGACAGGGCGTCGGACGCGGTGTAGGTAGCGGTGACGTCGTCGCCGTACCAGCCGTTGGCGTTGGGCGCGGGCAACGTATCGACCGTGATGACAGGCTTCGTCTTGTCGATGCTCACCGCGGCGGGGTCGGTCGCCGTGTTACCCGCGACATCGGTGGCGGTGCCGGTGACGGTCTGGGCGCTGCCCTCGGTGCTGACCGTCTGCGGTCCGGTGCAGCTTGCAATCCCAGAAAGCGCGTCAGAGCAGGAGAAGGTGACGACGACGTTGGTGTTGTTCCACCCGTCGGTGTTGGCGGCGGGGTTCTGGGTGTGGCCGATGGTGGGCGAGGTCTTGTCGATGCCGAAGCTGACGGTGTGCGCAACTTCGGTGTTGCCCGCGAGGTCGGTGCTCCAGAACTTCAGGGTGTGGTTGCCCTGGGCAGTGACCGGCACGCTGGTGCCGACGGTCTGCGCGCCGCCGTCAAGCTGGTAGAAGGTCTTGTCCACGCCTGACAGGCCGTCGTTGGGAACCAGCGTCAGCGTCACGTCGCTCTTGTTCCAGGCCGGCGGTGCCGTCACCGTCGTGTTCGGTGCCGTCCGGTCGATCTTCACGGCCGGCGCGCTCTGTACCGAGCCGCTGGTGTTGCCGGCGCTGTCAGTGGCAGTCGCACTCGCGGTGAGGCCGGTGCCCTCGCCGCCGATCGTGCTGTTGGCAGGATTGGTCGTGCCGGACAGGGCATCCGTTGCGGTCCAGGCGACGGTGACGTCGCCCTTGTACCAACCGGCCGCGTTCGGGCTCGTGGTCGGCGCGCCCGACAGAGTCGGGGCGACCTTGTCGATGTTGATGCTGCCCACCGTGGTGCTCGTGGAGTTGTCAGCATTGTCGACGGCTGTGCCGGTCACGGACTGGTTAGCGCCGCTTGTGCTCAGAACCGTCGGTCCGGTGGTGGTCTTGACCCCTGAGGTCGCATCGCTAGCCGTGAAGGAGACCGTCACGTCGCTGTTGTTCCAGCCGTTCGCGTTGGCCACGGGGGTCCGGGAACCTGTAATGGTCGGACCGGTCTTGTCGAGCTTGACCGTGACGGAGCCGGTGCCCGTGTTGCCGACGTTGTCGGTGACCGTTGCCGTTTTGGTGACGGTCCCGTCGGTAGTCACCGAATCGGTTGCCGGGGTGATGCTGCTGACGCCGGAACCACCGGCATCCGCGCCGCTCCAGGTGATCGTGACGTTCGCCTTGTTCCAACCGGCTCCGTTCGGCGTTGGGTTGAGCGAGGCGGTCACTGACGGCGCGGTGTTGTCCAGGGTGTAGGACGCACTCGCTGTAGACAGCGCGCCATTGCAACCGTTGACGTTGTTCCCGTTGCCGACGGTGATGTTGGCAGTCTGAAGGCCATTACCGGCCGCCGCCGTTATGGGGAAGATGAACGGGCTGGTACCGGTCGTGCGTCGAGCCGTGATAGCCCCAGTGACATCGACACACTTGGTTGCGCTGTCGGTTACGACAGTCAACGTGACTGCTGCGCCGGACTTGGCATAGACCGTGCCGCCGGAGGTGAAGCTGCCGCCGCTGAAGGTCGCGCTCGTCACCGATGCCGCATGAGCAGCCGGGCCGGTGAGAGCCAGTCCGGCGCAGACCAGGGAGGTCGCACCAAGTAGAGCGAGCAAGTGGCGGGCGGTTCGGCGAACAACACGGCTCTGACGCACGGGACTATCTCCCACTAATCCTGCGAATCCCCCGGGACGCGCGTGGCGGTGCGCCGGTTTCGCCACTAGCTCGCCCCGGGCGAGGCGACCAGATTGCAGCCCGGGGGTCAGCGCGTTCACATTTGGTGAAGCCGACTGTACGTAACCTGTACGTCGATGGGAAGATGCAAAATTTACAGTCCCATAACAGACGACATATGAGTTATGGAACCCTTTTCCGATTAGCAAGATCAAATCGGGGCCGAGGCGCCGCGACGGGGTTCCTGGTTAGCCACCGTTAGCTCACGGTTAGCCCACGGTCAGCCTCGGCCCCGAATCGAAGCCTTTTTGTAGCTCTTCAACCCTGATTGTCCGGACGGGAAATCTAATGGATACAAGTTGGTATACTAAATTGTATTGACATCGGCATACGAAAGCCCTAAGGATGACTGCACCGATCTGGCTCGCCCCCGCACCGTCGCGGAGCCGCCGGGTCCCACTGTCTTCTGGAGGGCGCATGGTCGCTGAAAACACCGTTTCGGTTTCGCACGAGGCACCCGACGTGCCCGTCGCGGGCAGCAACGAACTCAAGCGCAACGCGCTGGGCCTGCCCAGCGCGTTGGGAATGTCGTTGGCGTTCATCTCGCCCACGATCGGGGTCATCTTCATCTCGGCCCTGATCGCCGGCAAAGCCGGCATCTCGTCACCGTTCACGTTCATTCTCGGGACACTGGGCATTGCCCTGATGGCCTCGACCCTGGCCCAGTTCACGCGGCGCGTGACCTCGGCGGGGACGTTCTACAAATTCATCTCTGTGTCGCTGGGGCGGCGAGCCGGCTTCACCGCCGGCATCCTGCTGATGTTCGCCTACGCGTTGCAGAGCCCGCTCAACACGAACCTGTTCGGTGGCTTCGTTCACGACACGCTCAAGACCGACTTCGGCATCAGCATCCCGTGGTGGGTCCTGATGATCGTGCTGGTCGTCGGGGTCGGCGCGCTGGCTTGGTACTCGGTGCACACCTCGATGCAGTTCGACATCGTCTTCCTGATCGCCGAAGTCGTCGTGGTCGGCATCCTGCTTGTGCTGATCCTCGTCCGCGGTGGTGACTCCGGCCAGGTTCCGCAGGCGTTCACGCCCACCCATTCGGCATCTGGCGCCGGTGGCCTGGGACAGGCCTTCGTGTTCATCGTGCTGGCCTTCTTCGGCTTCGAGTCATGCTCGACGGTGGCCGAGGAGGTCCGCAAGCCACGACGCAATCTGCCGATCGCACTGATCGGGTCGGTGCTGCTGACCGGAGCCTGGTTCACCTTCGCGATGTACTCGATCATCGTCGGCTACGGCGCCCATCACATCGACGCGCTGGCAAAAGCCTCCGCGCCGCTGCACGATCTCGCCGTTCGCTACATCGGTGCCTGGTATGGCGACCTGGTCGATCTGGCGGCGATCTCCGCTCTGATTGCGGTCATCCTGGCGATTCACACAGCCAACTTCCGGGTGCTTTACTCCCTGGGCCGGGACGGGCTGCTGCCTCGCGCGGTGGGCCGTACGCACAACCGGCACCAGACCCCGCACGTGGCGATCGTCGTCTACTCCGTGGCGACGCTGGTGGTCGGCCTGATCGCCGGCGCCGGCTGGGGGCCGATGAAAGCCTTCGGAAACCTGGGATATCTCTCCTCGCTGGGAATCCTGCCAATCTTCATCGCGACGAACGTGGCGCTACCGGTGTTCATCCGCCGGCGCCACCCGGACGAATTCTCGATCCTCTTCCACGCCGTGTTCCCGGCCCTTTCGAGCATTACCTTCGTGGCCGCGATCTGGCTCAACATCCACCCCTGGCCGGCGGCGCCGCTAGCGGTGATGCCTGCCATCATCGTGGCGATCGTCGTCATCGCGGCGGTCACCGCCACCGTGCTCAAGCGTCGGGGATCCGAGCGACTCGATCAACTCGGTCGGGTGCTGTTCATGGAGGCAGAGGCAATGCCGGAGCTGCAGGACCTGGCGTAGCAACAAGCTTCCGCGGCCGGTGGTGAACAACCAACCGACCGGCCGCGGATCGTTCCACTCATCAAGTTCAGGAGGAGATTTCGTGGCAAGGCTTTCAGGCAAGGTGGCACTCGTTTCAGGAGGGGCCTCTGGTATCGGCAAGGCGATCGCCCAGCGGTTCCTGGAGGAAGGCGCCAAGGTAGTCATCACCGATATCAACGGCGACGGCCTGACGTCGGCCACCGCTGAGCTGGCAGCTTCGGGCGAGATCACCTCGGTCACCGGAGACGTCGGGGTGATGGACGATGCCGCGCGAATGATCGAGGCGGCGGTGCAGCGCTACGGGCAGCTCGACATCCTGGTGTGCAACGCGGGCATTACCAGTGTCATGCCGATCGAGATGCTGGGCGAAGAGGAGTGGGATCGAGTCCTGCGCACGAACGTCAAGGGCATGTTCACGCTGATCAAGAACGCAGTGCCACACCTGAAGGAACGGGGCGGCAGCATCATCACGCTCGGTTCCGAGATGGGCATCGTGGCAGTGCCGGAATCGCCGGCCTACAACGCCAGCAAGGGCGCCGTCATGATGTTCACCAAGTCGCTGGCCCTGGACCTGATCCGTTACGGCATCCGGGTCAACTCCCTGTGCCCAGGTGTCACCCGGACGCCTTTGCTGCAAGCCGAGATCGACAACAGCCTCGATCCGGCGAAGACCGCGGCTGAGCAGGCCTCGTGGGCGCCGATCATGCGGGTCGCCGATCCGCTGGAGATTGCGAACGGGGCCGTTTGGCTGGCCAGCGACGAGAGCTCCTTCGCGGTCGGGTCCTCGCTCGTGCTCGACGGCGGCTACACCGCCAAGTGAGCCGACCGGTTCTGAGGCCGGTCACCTCCTATTTACTAAGGAATCAGAGAATGCAACAACCAGGCGCTTTCATCAACGGAGAACGAGTTCACACCGAGGCGAACGTCGAGGTCATCGACCCATCGACCGGCCAGCCGTTCGCGACGACTCCCGACTGCGGCCCGGCCGAAGTAGAGCAGGCCGTCGAAGCCGCGACCATCGCCGCCCGGTCCTGGCGAAGCGTCGCCGTTCCCGAACGGGCCCGGCTGCTGCGCAACATCGCGGCCCTCGTCGAACGCGACCGCGAGTCGTTGGCTCAGATCGAGGCGCGGCAGACCGGTAAGCCGCTCAAGCAGGCCCGCCGGGATGCCGAGATCACCGCCCGCTATTTCGATTTCTATGCGAGTGGTGTCGAAATGCTCTACGGGTCGACGATCCCGCTGAACAACGACACGCTGGTCTACACCAGCTGGGAACCGCATGGGGTCACCGGCCACATAACCCCGTGGAACTACCCGCTGCAGATCCTGGCTCGTTCCATCGCGCCGTCGCTGGCGATGGGCAACGGCTGCGTCCTGAAGCCCGCGGAGGAGGCCCCGCTGACGGCGCTGATGATGGCCGAGCTGGCTGTCGAGGCGGGCATCCCGGCCGGTCTGTTCAACGTCGTGACGGGCTACGGCGAGACTGCTGGCGCCGCGCTCACCCAGCACCGCGGAATCGGGCATCTGTCCTTCACCGGATCGGTCGAGGTCGGCAAGGTGATCAGCCATGCCGCCGCCGAGAATGTCATTCCGGTGACGATGGAACTCGGTGGCAAGTCGCCGAACATCGTCTTCGCCGATGCCGACCTGGACCGCGCGGTGCCCGTGCTGGTGAACGCGATCCTGCAGAACGCCGGGCAGACCTGCTCGGCCGGAGCGCGGCTGCTGGTCGAGGAATCGATCCATGACGAGCTGGTCGCTCGGTTGCGCGAGGTCTTTGCCGGCGTGGACATCGGTCCGGCTCTCACCGATCCGACCCTCGGCCCGGTGATCTCGCAACAGCAACTGGACCGCGTCATGGGCTATGTCGAGATCGCCAAGGATGAGGCCAGCATCAGCTACGGCGGCGAGCGGCTGTCCGGAGGCTCCTACGGTTCGGGCTACTTCGTGCAGCCGACCTTGATCGATCAGGTCGATCCGGCCAGCCGGCTCGCCCAGGAAGAGATCTTCGGACCGGTCCTGGTGACGAGCACCTTCAAGGACGCCGACGACGCTGTGCGGTTGGCGAACGGCACGGACTACGGTCTGGTCGCCGGTGTCTGGACGACGAATGTCAGCACCGCGCACCGGATGATCCGCGACGTGGTGGCCGGCCAGGTGTTCGTCAACACCTACGGCGCGTCCGGCGGTGTGGAGCTTCCCTTCGGTGGTTTCAAGCGTTCCGGGCACGGTCGTGAGAAGGGCTTCGAGGGACTGCGTGGGTTCGCGCAGGTGAAGACCGCGGTCGTGGCCCTGTGACCGTCCGGTCCGCCAATGCCTTGCCGAGACCGCTGGCCGACGAGGTGATCCTTCCGATGGAGGCGGACAGTCTCGAGCTGGACACACCCGCCGTCCTGGTCGATCTGGACGTCGTCGAGGGGAACATCCTGCGGATGCAGGCCTTTGCCGATCAAGAAGGGTTTCGGCTGCGCCCGCACGTGAAGTCGCACAAGAGCGTTGCGGTCGCCCGGCGGCAACTGCAGGCCGGCGCGATGGGGATCTGTGTCTCGTCGGCCAGCGAGGCGGCGGCGATGGCCGCGAGCGGTGCTGAGGATGTGCTGTTGGCCTATCCACTCGTCGGTTCCCGCAAGATGGATCGGCTGGATGAGCTGGCCGTCTCCGGGCGCGTCACGGTCGTCACGGATTCGGAGTTCGTCACCGAGGGATACAGCCGTTACGCCAAGTCCTTGGGGACGGTCCTGCCGGTGCTGGTCGAGGTCGACACCGGCATGAACAGGGTCGGTGTCGATCCGCGCTCGGTCGCCACGCTGGCGCTGGATGTCGCCCGAAGCGACGGACTGCGCTTCGCAGGCATCATGACTCATGCCGGGCACGCTCATGATGTCGCGAGTCACGCCGACATCGTCCGGGTGGCGCGGGAGGAAGCCGCGATCATGGGCGCAGTGCGGGAGGAGTTGGAGGCGCTCGGGCTGGAGGTGCCGATCGTGTCTGCGGGCTCGACGATTACCAGCCCGTACCTGCGTGGCACGGACGGGATCACCGAGATCCGTCCGGGCACCTACGTCTACAACGACCTGCGCACGATGGGCCGATTCGCGTGTACCGCTGACACGATCGCCGCCAGCATGCTGAGCACTGTGGTCAGCATCAACGGCGACAGGGTGACGGTCGACGCCGGGAGCAAGACCCTGACGACCAGTCGCGACGAGGTGCACGGCTACGGAACGGTGGACGGTTTCGCCGGGGCGGCGTTCACCCGGCTGTCGGAGGAGCACGGGGTGTTCAGCGTCGCGGCGCCGAGCGGTTCCATCGCTGTCGGGGACCGGGTTCGGATCAGGCCGATCCACGTCTGCGTATGGATGGACCTTCAGCCTGAGGTGTACGGCGTCCGCGGGGGCAAGGTCGTGGAGCGCATCAACGTTGACGCGATGCGTCATAGCCTGTGACCGCTCTGGCGCCCACCGCTGATCACCGATAGGAGACCTCATGCAGCACTATCGATCAGATGCGGCCCCGGCGCCGGGCGGCCCCTACTCGCACGCGGTTCGAGCGGGTGACCTGATCTTCCTTTCCGGTCAACGGCCACAGGACCCGGCGACAGGCGAGATCCCGCAGGGCCTTACCGCTCAGGCGCGACAGGTCTTCACAAATCTGGCCGCGGTACTGCAGTTGAGCGAGTGCGGATTCGAGGATGTGGTGAGGGTCGGCGTCTATCTCGCCGACATCGCCTTCTTCGATGAGTTCAATGCGGTCTACCGGGAATTCTTCGAGGAACCGTTTCCCGCCCGGACGACCGTGGGGTGCGTCCTGCGCGGCATACTTGTCGAAGTAGACGTCGTGGCGCAGGTGCGGCCCGCGGGCGGCGACCTAGGATGACGCTCACGTGAAGTGGGCAGAGGAGGATGTGTGACGGGCGATTTTCTGGCGACTTCCGAACTGGATGAGCCGGAGGCGACGCCGCACCGGGCGACCGAGGTGTACGAGGAGCTTCGCCGGGCGATCGTTGAAGGGCGCATCCGCCCGAATGAGCGCCTCGTCGAAGCCGATCTGGCAAAGCGGCTGCGGGTCTCACGCACGCCTATCCGGGAAAGCATGTTGCAACTGGTGTCCGATGGCCTGGTGCTGAGCAGGCGCCGCGGCTGGGTCGTGCGCGAGCATTCGGCCCGAGAGATCCAGGACATTTACGAGGTGCGGGCAGCACTCGAGGGCTATGCGGCCGGCCTGGCCGCTGAACGCGCGACCGATGAAATGCTGAAAAGCATTGTTGCGATCCACGAAAGCTACGTCGCCGCGCTCGGTGAGGCCAGCCGCGGACATCTGATCGAGCACAACGACGAATTTCATGACTCGGTTATCCGCGCGGCGGGGAACAAGCGTCTGGCCGAACAGATCCAGCGGAACAGCGCGTTCTATTTCGTGCACCGCATCGGCGGCTTCCTCAGCGACGACGAGGTCCGCACCTCGATCGAGGGACACCAGGAGCTTGTCGATGCCCTGGTCGCGCGGGATGCGCCCCGCGCCGAGGCGGTCGCCCGAGCACGCGTGCTCGAGGGGCTGACCAAGACCTTGGCGCGAATCCGTTAATCAGCTCGCCTGCTATTAGCGAATGCAACGTGATCGCGATAGCAGGCGTCATCGCTGACCTGCAGCTCCTCGTCAGGGTGCGACCGGTAATGAGCTTGTGCTGCTGCGGTTGATCCGCGCTGCGATCCCGCTGCCCCAGGTGCTCACCACAGGGGTGGGACGTGCGATGTAGTAGCCCTGCGCACAGGACAGTCCGAGCTGCTCGGCGGCGGCGAGTTCGCACTGCGTCTCGATGCCTTCGGCGATGATCTGTGCGCCGACGTCCCGCGCGAAGGTGGCCACGGCCGCGACGAGCGCTCGCTGCGCAGGATCGCTCTCGATGCCGGCTACCAGCCCGCGATCCAGCTTGATGAAGTCGGGACGCAGTTTGAGGATGTGCTGGAAGGAGGCGTAGCCGGCGCCCGCATCGTCCACAGCCAGGCGGATGCCCTGGACTCGTAAGGGTGAAAGGGCCGCGTTCACGCAGTCGTAGTCGGCTACCGAGACATGCTCGGTGATTTCGATGATGAGCCGCCGCGGGTCCCAGCCGGACGCACTCAGCACCCGTTCGAGTTGCCCGCTGAGCACGGTATGTGGTGAGACGTTGACCGACACGTAGACGTCCCTGGGAAGTTGGCGGCCCTCGAGCAGCGCCTCCTCGATGGCGAGTAGTTCCAGTTCGACGCCGAGGCCGACGCTCGCGGCATCGGCAAAGATCCGATCCGGTGCAACGACTGGGTCGAGCAGGAAGCGTGACAGCGCTTCGGCACCCACGACCCGTCCGGACTGCACGTCGATGATGGGCTGGAAGACGATCTGGACGGCGCGCCGATCAAGGATGCTGGTGATCCGGTCCTGAGCTTCGTCGCGATCGCGGCGCGCCGCGATGGCCTCGTCCCGACGCCTGATCGTGCCTGTGAAGCCGACGACCTGGCCGTTCGGGCCGATGTTGGCGACGGCGGTGCTCAGGAGCACAATCTCGTCGCCCTCTGTGGTGATGTACGTGAATTCCTGGTCCTGCCAGCCGCCGGCCACGGCACCGTCCGCGAGCAGTTGCGTACCGCGCTGGCGTTCATGTTCGGGCAGGATGCGATCGATATGGTTACCGACGAGCCGCTGGGTGCCAGGACCGAGAATGTCTGGTGCGCCAGCAGAAACGTAGGTGATGACGCCGTCGGCGCTCACTTCCCACAGCGCGTCGCCCGCCGCGAATTCCACCGCGCTGAGCATGCGCTTGGCACGCTCTGAGTCGGCATCGTTCGCGCACAGCACTGATCGTTCGTGCATGAGCCACAGCAATGCCACCGCGGCGAAGATGAGAGCCACCACCAAGTTGGCGACATGCCCATGATCAGCAGGCACCTGCCGCGCTTCGCGGATGGTGATGATGCCGAGCCAGAGGGCATTGAGTACCAGTCCCGCGGAGAGCAGGAGACGGCCCAGATGCACCGTATCCACCTCGTTTCGACCAAACCTTTGTGCCGGGCAAAGCTACCCGCAGGTATGTATCGGCCAGAAGCCTCCGCAGATTAACGATTGGGCGTTTCATGCCCTATACACACAGCTCGCGGGTGACCGCAGCACCTCGCAAATCCGATCAGGAATCGAGAAGCGAGCCTGATCTCCTCGGGCCTAACCTTTCGTCAGATGGCCGGCACCGCGCCGAGCCCCTGGATCGAAAGGTTGCGTCAGAATGGCCGCGAGGAGTTCGGAAACCAAGGCGGACGGCTTCAGCGCTGAGGAGCGTGCCGCGATGAAGGAGCGGGCCGCGGAGCTGCGCGCCGAGGGTAGGAAGGGTGCCAAGCAGGCGGACGGCCTGCAGGCGGTCCTCGACCGGATCGCCGAGATGGCGCCTGAGGATCGTGCACTGGCCGAACGCGTGCATGTGGCGGTGACCGCCAACGCCCCGGAGCTATCGCCCAAGACCTGGTACGGGATGCCCGCCTACGCGAATGCCGACGGCAAGGTCGTCATCTTCTTCCAGGACTCGGGCACGTTCAACTACCGGTACTCGACCCTGGGCTTTCAGGACGCCGCCAATCTCGACGACGGGGACCTGTGGCCGGTGTCGTATGCGCTGCAGAAGTGGAGCCCGGTAGTCGAGAAGAAGATCGTCGAGCTGGTCAAGGCTGCGATCGCCTGAAGGCTCCAGCCTCAGCGCGCCTTCGCCTTCGACTTCGACTGTGGCGCTCGCGCTCCGGTCTGCGGCAGCCGCTGGTCGTCGTCGCGGCTCACAGTGGCACCAGTTCGCTCAATACATTCATCCGCACTTTGGGTTTCAGGTCCGCTTCGGGGATGAGGTCCACCTTGGCGTTGAGAAGCGCCTCGAGGTCGCGCTGCAGGCGGCCGAGTTGAATCAGACCCATCTCGGGCGGCAGGTCGACGAGCAGATCGATGTCGCTGTCGGCCGTGTCTTGGCCGCGTGCCACGCTGCCGAATACCCCGCGGATCGTGACGCCGTAGCTCTCGGCGACGCGTCGTGCTTTTCGGCGGTTCCGCAGCAGGCTCGCGCCGTGTGGGCCGACGAGCCTCGCTAGGCGGGACGAATCCTTGCGGAGCCGCATGTCAAGGTGGTGCCCGGTTGCCTCGATCAGCGTGGCGAGCGTGGCCAGGGACGGCTGGCGGTGACCGGACTCGTAGACGCTGATGACACTCTGGGCAACACCGGCCTGGGCGGCGAGTTCGGTCTGGCTCAGACCGGCGCTGATCCGCGCCTCGCGCAGGAGCATCCCTGAGTCAACGGTTGCGGCAGTAACCACGCACCGACTATAGCGAATCGTATATAGCCAGTCACGGCTTCATCTCCTTAAGCGATGATGGCTGGCGCGTGTTCATCGCCGCCGACCGTATCGAGTAGGACTACACGCCCACCTAGGGTGCGAGTGCTCACCGTGGATGAGCGTGCTGCCAACTTGTCACCCAACCTGTCACAGCGTCTATCGAGCGACGGTCAGTAGACGCGGGAAGGAGGTCTATGCGCTCGCGCAACTGTGCAGCGTCAACGAGACCAGCCTCCAGTAGCGCTCCAACGAAGCTGAAGTCCTTGTCTCGGTGCGCCACAAGCTTGGCAATGCACAGATCCACGGGGTCTAGGCAAAAGCCAGTCCCGCCATTGGTCCAGTCGGTCTTCACTGGGACGAGCCTGTCCTCCCAGCCGTCCGGAAGGACAGCGGTCTTTCGTCCGACGCCCTGCACGTAGTAGCCGTGGCTCTCGTGGAACGCGGACAGTTCGCCAACCACACCATCCAATTTCGTCGCCAAGCTCTCGGCGTCATCGTCATGCATAGGAGCAATGTCGACTTCGCCGGACAGCGTCGCCTCATCGGGGAGCTCTTCCTCATTCCAGGTGCCGAGGACGGATTGGCTGCCGATGATGATCACGGTGTCTTGCTGAACAATCTCTGTAGAGACCCGGATGGCGTGCTCGAGCTCATGCCTTCGCAAGTGCCCGGCCTGTCACAATCGCTTCCATTCGCTCGGCATCGCTCAGCGCGCCAGCGAAAGGACTCATCTGACGCATGTCGATCGCGTGTTCACCGGGTTTGATGAGCATCTGGATCAGCTCGCTATCCGGGCCATCGATCAGCCGCTGCCACTCGTCGATCCACTCCTGAGACATCGGAGACTGCCGTCGGGAGCGCGCCTGTTCGAGGTTCCGCCTCGCGATCGCGCGAATGGACTCCGGGTCTTGAAGCAACTTGGGGATGATCCGACGGTGCAGTTCCAGCTGCACAGCCACTTCGGGGCGAGGTGGCTGTGCGCTCCGATCAGCGAGTTCACGCTCAACCAAGCTACGAACAATCATGGACTTCGAGGTGCCCTCCTGCTCCGCCAAGTGCTCAAGGACGGTCATCACCTCAGCCGAAACACGCACGCGGATCTGGGGTGAATCGCCGGAACCACTCAGGCTTTTCCGGCCCACCTGGCGGCCATCGATCATGTCTAAATCGTACCACGAAATAGGGGGACGACGTGGGCGGAGGAACGGTCCGACGCACGACGGACGGGGTCGCTGCTTTACCGGGATCTGTCAGAAGCACGATGGACCGGGCGAGGTCATAGACCTGGGATGAGAAGACCGCAGCTTGACTAGCGCTGCACGGCCTCATACCGCTGCTCTGCCACCGAAAGCTCCCTCATCGAGAGAGTGTCAAGGATCAGCCGAAGTAGCTGTCAAGCATCAGCCGAAACACTGTCAACCATCAACCGACAGCGATCTGTCCAGCATCACCCGAAGTAATACAGGAAATCTGTGGGCCCCGTGGGACTCGAACCCACAACCTACGGATTAAAAGTCCGCAGCTCTGCCATTGAGCTAGAGGCCCAAGGGGACGCAGAAACTGTACGAAGTACCCAGGGGCAACCCTGGGTACAACCTGATCCGAATCCCTCAGGCGGACATTCTCTCAGATGGGAGGCCGCGCCCGCGCCATGGGCGCTAACGCCCCATCGGCCGGCTTGGGCCAGCAAGCCGTGAGAACTCGCCGGAGTTGAATGCCCGGGTTCCGGATGAAGCGCAACGACGCTCGTAGCAAGAGTCATACTCGACGGATCAGTGCTGGCGAGCTGGGCCGAGGTGACGCCGATGACGACGATGTCTTCACCCGCTGAAGGGTCAACCGATCTGGTCAGATGTTGGTGCTGCGGCCACGAGTACGGCGAGGAGTTGGTGCTACGTCTCGGTGATCATCCCGAGGTGGCCGTGTGCCTGCCGTGCGCGCACTTTCTACATCAGCAGGCGCGCGGTCGTGAGGACGCTGGGCGACTCTCCGTCGGTGCTCGCTTGCGTGATGTCCTGCGCGCGGGAAGGCACGAGGTGATCCGGCGCGGGTGGCACCGCAGACCTGTCATCACCGGCCCGCTGCGATGGCTCGGCCGACACCT
>JAVEES010000259.1 GCA_030840285.1 Pseudonocardiales bacterium | reverse complement strand
CGGACCTTCGGACGTGGTAGCTGAGGTCGAATTCGGGATCGTCAACCCATACCGGCGACGCGAGGTGGCCGGGTACCGATTTGATCTTCTGCCGGTAACGCGGAACCAGCGAGATCCGCTTCTCGATGAGAGAGGCAAGGGTGTCGTAGGAAAACCCCGTACTGGGCTGGGAAAAGATCGCCAGACCGCCGACGTGCATTGGCGTTGTCGGGGTCTCCAGGTATAGGAAAGAGACGTCGAGCGCGCTCAGCCGTTCTGCCATCCACCGATCCTGTCATGCCGAGCGAGCTGGCGGCATGCCAAGCATCAACTGCCGCGAGAGGACTTCACGAGGCGTCGCCGACCGGGCCGCTCTGACCGACTGCCGCACACAGCTTGGGCAAGCTCGCCGAAAGCCCGGCGCAGCGCGGTATTGGGGCTGCTCTCAGCCAGCGTCTTCCCCAGGCTGAGAGCCCTGTCCATCGCGGCTGGATCGAACGGCAGCATGGCGCCGGAGGACTGGCCGACAAAGCGCTGCAAAGCCGCGTCCAGCTCGGTGGCGGGATTGCCTGGTACGGCTGTCTTGCGAACTCGATTGAGCACGACCCAGACCGGCGCGCTCACCTCGGCATCGCGTAGTTCCGACAGGCCGCGGGCCAGTCGCTGAATTCCGATCGGATCCGCCGAGGCCACCGCAATGACGAGATCGGCCTCATCCAGCACAGCGAGCGTCGCCCCGTTCCGCCTCGGAGCCAGCGTGTCGAAACTAAGCTCCTCATCGTTCTCCAGGCAAAATCCCACGTCCACCACGGTGAATTCGGCCAGCGCCCGGGCGGTGGTGAGCACGGCGGTAAGTGCGGTACTCCGCAGTTCCGGCCACCTGTCGGCGCGAGAGAGCCCGGTCAGCACCTGCAGGTTGGGTGACAGTTGCCAGGCGAGCCCGGCCAGGGTCGAGGCGTCCAGCCTCCGGGATTGGGCCTGTCTGCAGGCGGCGGCCACTCCAGGAGATTCGTCGAGCAGTCCAAGTACGGCGGAGATCACTCCTCCGTACACGTCGGCATCTACCAGCAGTGCCGGAAACGAGAGCCTTGCCAATTCATCAGCGAGATTGACCGCCACGGTCGTACGCCCAGGTGCTCCGGTCGGGCCCCACACGGCGATGACGGATCCGCGCTGGCCTGGTCCGGTGCCGTTGTCGGCATCGTGACCTGCATGGCCTGCAGTGCCGACCCTGCCCGCAGCGACAGATCGGGGCAATGACAACGCACCCGTGGCGTGCACCGGATCGCCGTAGGCCCTGCCCGCGGTGTTTGCTCCGCCATTGCGGTCCGCGATAGCAGCGAGCACGACATCGGTGAAGATCGCCACGCTGGCATCGGCCGGTACGACGTGCTCGACGCCGACCGCGTGCAGGGCGGCCTCGTCCGAGGCGGCATCTATCCCAGTAACGCCGATGACCGCGAGCCCAGCGCCGCCGAGCCGATCGAGCGCATCGACGTCAAGGCGCCTCAGCCGCACATCGACCAGCGCCGCGACGGCTTGCCCGGTGGCCGCGACGGCAACGAGATCGACGATGTCCACGCAGCGCCGGACGATCTCCAGACCGGCCGGGCCGGAGTCCAGTTCGGCGAGTAACCGCGCCTCCCAGGCGGCGCCATCAGCCGCGATGAGAATGGGGACGCTCATCGGCCCGACCGCCCGCACTGGCCGAATTGCTGGCTGGCCGGACCGGCTCGCTCCCCCGCTGAGAGCACGCCCGCGCGGATCACCACGCCCTCGAGGTCGAGTACCCCGACCACGCGCGATGCCTCCGAAGTCGGCAGGCGAACCATCACCACGTTCGCCGCACCGCTGGACAGCGCCCCGGCCGCCGACGTCCGGACGTCCTGAACGGTTACACCACTCATGAGCACAAGTCCCTTGCAGGTGCTGGTGCTGACCCAGAAGATCACCCGATCACCCCGTGCGATCCGCGGTGAATTCTCCGGACGCACGGGTATGGTGACCGCCACGCCCGCCTGCGGGTCCTGCACTTCGGCCCGAGGCACCAGTTCGCCGGCCCGCAACGCGTGTTGAACAGTTCTGCCGGCCACGGCTTCGGTTGCCGGGAGGTAGTCAGCGGCGGATCTGCCGAGCTGTACCTGGACAACACTGAGGTCCTCGCTCTGCAGAACCGTGCCCACCGCGACGTCGTGGCGAAGGGCCCACACCGGATGGCGGTCATCGGCCGAGGACATGATCGATGCGCCGGCCAGAATCGCTGTCAGGACTAGCACCACGCCTGCGATCAGCCGCAGATCCAGCCAACCAGGACGTCTGATCCGGCGCGGAATGGGTGAGCTGGGTGCCTGCGGCTGGCCGACCCCCGTCGACATGTCGGTCATATCGCCATCCTGCAGCAGGATCGCTCGGTGGGTAGCCGGATTCGCGTTATCTGTGGATAACCGGTGCGGCGCCGCGGCGGCTTAGTGAAACACTGATCCGACGACCCGGCCGATCCGACCCACCCGACTGATCGGACCGGGACGACGGGACGACGGGACGACGGAACGACGATGAAGGGATGAGCATGGCCGGGGCACGATTCCTCACGCTGAGCGACGTGGCAGAGGTTCTCAATATCTCCGCGTCCCAGACCTATGCCCTCGTCCGGTCAGGTGAGTTGCCAGCGATCAAGATCGGCGGCCGCGGTCAGTGGCGGGTCGAACGTGAGCAGCTCGAGTCCTATATCGAGCGCATGTACGACCAGACCCGCCAGTTCGTCGCACAACATCCCTTCGCCGAAGCCGGTGACGTGGCGGGTCAGCCCGGCGCAGCGGAAAGCTGAGCGCGCCGACAATCGCGGCGGGGCAACGGCACCCGGCCCGCCCGCTCAGGCGTCGCGTCTCAAGGCGACCAAGGACCCCACCGCCACCAGAACCATTTCGCGCACCGCGCCGCGACGCCGGAGTTCGCCGGACGGGTGCGCCGCCATCTCGACGAAGTCAGCTCCCAGCCGGTCGATCGTGCCGTCCAGCACGGAGCCGTCGACCAGGTGTGCGCGAAGCGAGGACCGGTCGCGGGCCAGTCCCCGAAGCACGTGGGAGATGCCCAGCCGTGACTCGACCCTCGGCATGGAATCCGGTGCCGTCGAGAGCCTGCCCAGGCCGCTGACGACGTGCATCGAGCTCAGCACGACGACGGCCTCACGCCCGAAGCCCTCGTCGAGCAATACCCATTCGCTACCGACGTGGCGAAGCTGTCCGGAGATCGACAGCCCTTGTCCGCAGCGAATTCTCAAGGGTGCACCGACCATCGGACGAAGCCGGTCAATGATCGTGAGACGGGCGGCCTCGGAACGGGTGCGCTCCTCGATCTCCGCCGCTCGCTCGCCGAGCTCGAGTGCGGCGGACTGCGCCTCCAGATCGGCGAACAGACCGTCCCACCTGCTCAAGTCCGTCTCCGTCCGCGAAAGGAGGTCGCACGTTACCTCAACGGCCAAGGCAGCCGCTCGCAGGCGGTGTGGATCCCGCAGGGCGATGCAGATGCGGTTGCGCGGATGGGCCGCGGGATGAACGTTCGACGCCTGGTATCCGTAGGCCAAGGCGGGGTAGCAGGGAGGCTGCCGAACGTCGTACCGAAGGTGCAGGATGGATCTGTGGTCAGAGCCGCATCCCCGATGACAGCCTGGATAGGAGGCCACCGTGAGCAACTCCGATGGGTTCGTAATCGTGGGCGCCGGCCTGGCCGGCGCCAAAGCGGCCGAAGCCTTGCGGGAGCAGGGATTCCAGGGCCGGCTGACGCTGGTGGGCAACGAACGACACCGTCCGTACGAGCGGCCGCCGCTGTCCAAGGGCTACCTGACCGGTGGTGCCGAGCGCGACAGCGTCTTCGTCCACGGCGAGTCCTTCTACGCGGAGCACTCAATCGAATTACGGCTTCACTCGGCGGCTACTCGGATCGACCGGGCAGCACACCGGTTAGCGTTGGCCGACGGAACAGAACTGGGTTATGACAAGCTCCTGCTCACCACCGGATCCGAACCACGACGCCTGCCGATCGCCGGATCGGACGCGGCGCAGGTTCACTACCTCCGCACGCTGGACGATTCAGAGGCGCTCAAGGTGCTGATGACGCCTGACATCAAGTTGGCGATCATCGGCGCCGGCTGGATCGGGCTCGAAGTCGCGGCAGCGGCTCGGCAGGCCGGCGCGGAGGTGACGGTCGTGGAGTCGGCGGAGTTACCGCTGCTGCGAGTGCTGGGCCCAGAAGTCGCAAGGGCCTTCGCCGACCTGCACCGCGGCCACGGTGTAGAGCTGCGGCTCAAGACCCTCACGAACCGCATCATCACCTCGGGCGGAGTCGTTACCGGTGTCGAGCTGCACGACGGCACCAGCGTCGCGGCGGACGCCGTGCTGGTCGCGGTCGGGGTAGAGCCGAGGGCGCGGCTCGCGGAGGAAGCCGGCCTGAAAACGGGAAACGGCGTGGTCACCGACGAGTCGTTGGCGACCAGTGACCCGGACGTCTTTGCGGCAGGCGATGTTGCCAATGCCTACCACCCGCTGCTGGCCACCCACGTGCGGGTGGAGCACTGGGCCAATGCGCTGAAACAGCCGGCCACAGCCGCGGCGTCCATGATGGGCAAGCCCGCCAGCTACCGCGAGCTGCCGTACTTCTTCACCGACCAGTACGACCTGGGAATGGAGTACGTCGGTTACGTCGAGCCAGGCGGTTATGACCGCGTGGTGATCCGCGGCGATCTGGAAGCGCGAGAGTTCATCGCGTTCTGGACGTCAGGCAATCGGGTCCTGGCGGCTATGAATGTCAACATCTGGGACGTCGTCGACGACCTGAAGGCTCTCATCAACAGCCGCGCGGGCGTGGACATCGGGCGCCTCGCCGATCCACGGGTTCCGCTGGGCGAACTGACCGGCGCCTAGCCGAACCGATCAACGCCCACCCATCGACGCCTGCTGATCAACGCCTACTGATCAGCGCCTACTGATCAGCGCCTACTCACCAACTTCTAGCCGAACCGCCGGCAGGTGTGCCGCCACGCCGGTCAGGCCTCACCATGCCTGCACGACGCCGGTCAGCCCTGCCCATCCCGACAGCCAGCCCTTGTCAAAGGCCCGTTTGCGGAAGTTTTCCCCAGTTGCCCAAAACCGCTTGCTGAGCTGTAGTCAGCCAGCATATAAAAGCAAACACAGGCAAACGAAGGAAACTGACGCAAATGAAGCTGACAGCTCGTATCCCCTTGGCGGTCTGCGCCGACGTGTGGATCCTGTTCAACGCCCGCCCTGATTGGACGAGTCTTGGACGGGGCCTGGTCGCACCGCACCGCTGGCTCAGCCTTGAGGGAACCAATCGTGCGGTTGCGCAGCTGGTGGGTGCGGGCCTGTGGCTCGCGGCTTGCTGGTTCGGCATCGGGTTGCTGGCGATGGCCGCCTCCTGGCTACCCGGCCGATGCGGCCTCGCCGCCAGCACCGTGTCAAGGCGTTTGCTACCAGGCGCGCTCCGACAGTTCGTGGCAGGTGCGGCTGGCATCTCGATCGCGTTGTCAGGCGGCGCCGCATTTGCCGCGGCGCCGTCATCGCCGTCCTCCGGCTCAGGCCAGCCCGGCGCATCGATGGCCGCACCGGGTTGGCCGGTCGATCCGGCGGGTCCGGTCACCGCCGCGCCCATGTGGCCGACGGACGCCCCGCCACCGGCCACCAGTCTGCCGCCGGCCACGACCACACCGCCGGCCACCAGCGCGCCGCCGGCAACGAGCCGACCGGCCACCGACCTACCACCGGCCACGAGCACATCGCCGCTCAGCAGCTCACCGCCGCCCACGAGCCCACCACTGGCCACCAGCCCACCGTCACAGCCGGTCGCCTCAGCACCCCCGTCGATATCGGTGACCGCTCCGAGGCTGACCGTTCACGCCGGTGACTCGCTGTGGCTGATCGCCGCTCATCGCCTTGCTGCAGGTGCCTCGCCCGGCGAGATCTCGGCAGAGTGGCACCGCTGGTACGCAGCCAACCTGGCACTCATCGGCGACGATCCCGATCTCATCCGGCCTGGAACCACGCTGACCGCTCCGACCGCAGGCGAGCAGCGATGACAGCCCTGCCGGCTCTGCACGAACCGTCGCCCCGCGGCAGTGGCCAGCTCGCCGGCCGCTTCGTCATCAAGCCGGCGCCTGTGCGGGAACCGCCGCTGGATGACGAGTTGCCAACGCGCCGCCTCAACGTCGTCGGACCGCACGACCGGCCACTCCCCTTCGCCCCGGACCCCAGCTCGGAGGCGATGCCGCGACTTGTCGGCGTCCGGCAGCGCAACGGAACCGTATCGGCCGCCCGTTCGGAGCGTCCGGACCCCTACGCCTTCAGTCGCAGGCTTGTCATCGGCATCATCGAGGCCGCGACCGGACGGCGCTCGGCATCACAGCTCGCGCCATACACGGCCCCGGCCGTCCTTACCGGGCTGTCCAGGGACGCCGGGACGATCACCCGGCTCGGCACTGCCCGGCGCCCGGCGACGCTGCATTCGATCCATGTCGTCGAACCTGTCGATGGCGTTGCCGAAGTCGCTGCCGTCGTCCGGCTCGGTGGCCGATTTCGCGCGATCGCATTGCGGCTCGAAGCCACCGACGGCCGCTGGCAATGCGTCCGACTGCAGATCGGCTGACAGTTGCGCAGTCGTGTCTCGGTCGGCCTCAGCGCTTGCGCTTGTTGCCGCGCGATCCCTTGTTCGGGTTCGTGCGACGCTGCCGGGCCGCGGCCGAGCGAGTGCCTTCAGCCGCCGGAGCCGAGGCGCTGTCGGTGTGAACCTCTGGCCCCTCAGAATCAAGTGACGGCGCGCTGTAGGTCAGCGAAGGCTTGGCTTGATTGCGCTGCAGACCCTTGGCGGAAATAGTGGGATGGTCCTCAACGGGCTTTCCTGCCGCGATCTCCGCAACCACGCGCTCGGCGTCGGTGATCTGCGGTTCCGGGGCGCCAGCAGGCGGGGCGGCTGCCTCCTCCTCGATCTCGACCTCGAGGTTGAACAGGAAGCCGACGGACTCTTCTTTGATGGCCTCCATCATGGCGCTGAACATGTCGAAACCCTCGCGCTGGTATTCCACCAGCGGGTCCCGCTGCGCCATCGCTCGCAGCCCGATGCCCTCTTGCAGGTAATCCATCTCATACAGGTGCTCGCGCCACTTGCGGTCCAGCACCGAGAGCAGCACCCGCCGTTCCAGCTCCCGGGTCACCTCAGGACCCAGATCCGCCTCGCGCTGGTCATAGGCTGCCTGCGCATCGGCGACGATCTCTTCGACCAGGAACTCGCGGGTGAGATCGTTACGGTGCCCGCCCGCCGTCTGAACAGCCTCATCGACCGTCAGCGAGATCGGATACAGGGTCTTCAGGGCCGTCCACAGCTGTTCGAGATCCCACTCCTCCGGATATCCCGACGAGGTCGCACCCTCGACATAGGACGTCACGACGTCGCTGATCATCGGCTTGATCTGATCGGAGATGTCCTCGCCGGAGAGCACCTTGCGGCGCTCCTCATAGATGACCGTGCGCTGCTTGTTGAGAACCTCGTCGTACTTAAGGACGTTCTTGCGGATTTCGAAGTTCTGCTGTTCAACCTGCGTCTGCGCGGACTGAATCGCCTTCGAGACCTGCTTGTTCTCGATCGGGGTGTCCTCGGGCAACCGCATGAAGTTCATCATCGCGGCGATCCGGTCCCCGTTGAACCGGACCATCAGGTCATCGCCGAGCGAGAGGTAGAACCGTGATTCCCCCGGGTCGCCCTGACGTCCGGAACGTCCACGCAGCTGGTTGTCGATACGGCGAGACTCGTGGCGCTCGGTGCCTAGGACGTACAGGCCGCCTAGCTCGACTACCTCGTCATGCTCGCGAGCGATGTTCTCCTTGGCCTTGGCCAGCGCATCGAGCCAGGCTGCCTCGTACTCCTCGGGCGTCTCGGCCGGGCTCAAGCCGCGCTCGCGAAGCTCTGCGTCCGCAGTGAACTCGGGGTTGCCGCCGAGCATGATGTCGGTACCGCGGCCAGCCATGTTGGTAGCCACGGTGACCGCGCCCTTGCGGCCTGCCATAGCGACGATGGCCGCCTCACGGTCGTGCTGCTTGGCGTTGAGCACCTCGTGCGGGATACCTCTGCGCAGCAGCAGGTTGGCCAGCAGCTCGGATTTCGCGACGCTCGCTGTGCCGACCAGCACCGGCTGGCCCTTCTCGTATCGCTCAGCAATATCGTCGATGACCGCGGCGAACTTCGCATCCTCGGTCTTGTAGACGAGATCGGTCTCATCGGCACGGATCATCGGCCGGTTCGTGGGAATCGGGACCACACCCAGCTTGTAGATCTGGTGCAGCTCGGCGGCCTCGGTCTGCGCGGTACCGGTCATTCCCGAAAGCTTGTGGTACAGCCGGAAGTAGTTCTGCAGCGTGATGGTGGCCAGCGTCTGGTTCTCCTGCTGGATCGCCACATTCTCTTTGGCTTCGATCGCCTGGTGCATGCCCTCGTTGTAGCGGCGGCCGGCCAGCACGCGTCCGGTGAACTCATCCACGATGAGCACCTCGCCATCACGCACGATGTAGTCCCGGTCGCGCTTGTAGAGCTCCTTGGCCTTGATCGCGTTGTTCAGGTAGCCGACGAGCGGGGTGTTGGCTGCCTCGTAGAGGTTGTCGATACCGAGCTGGTCCTCGACGAACTCCACACCCGGCTCGGTGATGGCGATAGTGCGCTTACCCTCTTCGACCTCGTAGTGCTCGTCCTTCTTCATCCGTGGCGCGAGGCGCGCGAACTCGGGATACCAGCGCTGGTTCTCATCCGCCGGACCGGAGATGATCAGCGGCGTGCGGGCCTCGTCGATCAGGATGGAGTCGACCTCGTCCACGACGGCGTAGTTGTGTCCCCGCTGCACGAGGTCGTCCAGGGACCACGCCATGTTGTCGCGAAGGTAATCGAAGCCGAACTCGTTGTTCGTCCCATAGGTGATGTCGCAGGCGTAGCTGGCGCGCCGCTCGTCCGGCGTCATGTTCGAAAGGATCTTGCCCACGCTGAGGCCGAGGAAACGATGGACCCGTCCCATCCAGTCGGCGTCGCGACCGGCCAGATAGTCGTTCGTGGTCACCACGTGCACGCCCTCGCCCGACAGCGCGTTCAGGTACGCGGGCAGCGTGGAGACCAGGGTCTTGCCCTCACCGGTCTTCATCTCGGCGATATTGCCCAAGTGCAAGGCCGCGCCGCCCATCAGCTGCACCTTGTAGTGGAACTGGCCCAGCGTGCGCCGCGCCGCCTCGCGCACGACCGCGAACGCCTCCGGAAGTAGTTCGTCGAGCGTCTCGCCATCGGCGTAACGCTGCTTGAACTCATCGGTCAGAGCCCGCAACTCCGCGTCGGTCAGATCGACGTAGTCCTCTTCGAGGGTCTCGATGTGATCAGCGATGGACGTCAGGCGCCGAAGAACTTTACCTTCTCCGGCGCGCAGCAACTTGTTAAGAACCACATCGCGATACTACGTGCGACACCGCAGCGATCGTAACGACGTGGCCACAGATCCGACGAACCGGGATCTCGAGCGGGTGCCGTCGAGCGTGCGTGGCCCTGCCGAACGCGCTACCGGACGTCCCGGGACGCCGGGGTCGCCGGGGTCGCCGGGGTCGCCCGCGCTCATCGTGGCCCGAGCGGCGGCATCGCCGTCCGGGCTTCCTGCTGCTCTGAGGGCTCCTGCTGCTCTGACGGTTCCTCCAGCTCGGACGGTTCCAGCTCTGAGGTGTCGCGGCCGTAGTCGCGGGTCACCGTGGCGATCCGGACGCGGTAGTCGTCGTACCAGGAGTCCCGGCCGCGTCTCTGCGCGACCAGGTGCGCGGCCACCGACTTCCAGGCCCGCGCGCACTCCTCGTCCCGCCAGTAAGAGACCGTGATGCCGATGCCTTCGTGGGCCGACTCCATCCCCAGGTAGCCCTCCTGCTCGCTGGCCAGCCGAGCCATAGCCGAGGCCATCGCGGTGTAGCCATGGTCCCCCGCCGTCCTCGTCGAGGTGAAGATGACCGCCAGGTAGGGCGGAGGCGGGGTGACGGCGAGGCCCGGCAGGCCCCGATCCGCGCCGCTGACGGGCTGCTCGGTGGTCATCCCGGCACCCGGTACAGCCCGTGCTTGCCGATGTACTGCACGACGCCGTCGGCCACCAGGTACCAGATCGGCCGCTCCGAGCGGACGCGTTCGCGAACCGCCGAGGAGGAGATGGCCATGGCCGGCACGTCGAGCAGGGTGACCGATTCCAACGGAAGATGGTCACCCGACAGGTGATATCCGGGTCTTGTGACGCCGATGAAGTGACACATCTTGAAGAGCTCGTCGGCGTCCTTCCAGGACAGGATCGCCTGCAGCGCGTCCGCTCCGGTGATGAAGAACAGCAACGCGCCCGGACGCAGGGCCGCGATGTCTCGCACGGTGTCAACGGTGAACGTCGGTCCCGGGCGATCGATGTCCACCCGGCTCACCCAGAATCGCGGATTCGAGGCCGTGGCCACGACCGTCATCAGGTATCGGTGCTCCGCCGGGCTGACGGTTCGATCCGCCTTCTGCCACGGCTGGCCGGTCGGGACGAAGATGACCTCGTCGAGTTCGAACAGATCCGCTACCTCGCTGGCCGCGACCAGGTGCCCGTGGTGGATCGGATCGAACGTGCCGCCCATGATGCCGACTCGGTGCGCCGGCTCCTCGGCCACGGCGGCCGTCTCGCCCCGGCTGGCAGGCTCGCTCGCTGAGATCATGGCGGAATCCTACGAGTGTGCCGAGGGCGGCCCATGGTGAGCTGTCCGCGCGCCCAGTCCGGTGATGGCTGTGCGGGACCGAAGCGCTACCGCTGCGGTGCCGTGGTCGGCTGCACCGGCTTGGGCAGCCCGGTCTGCCCCATCAGCCATTCGTCGACCGCGGCCGCGGCGGCACGCCCCTCGGCGATCGCCCACACGATCAGGCTCTGCCCCCGGCCCATGTCTCCGGCGATGAACACACCGTCCACGTCGCTTGCCCACTTGCCATCGCGCCGCACCGCTCCACGTTCGGTCATCGAGACGCCCAGGCCCTCCAGCAAGGCGTTGCGCTCCGGGCCCGTGAAGCCCATAGCCAGCAGCACCAACTCGCACGGCAGCTCGAAATCGCTGCCCGCCACCTTGACGAAGCGGCCGTCAACCAGCTCGACCTCATGCGCACGCAGGGCCCGGACGGCACCCTGCTCGTCACCGAGGAAACACTCGGTGTTGACGGCGAATACTCGCTCGCCACCCTCTTCGTGAGCCGAGGAGGTCCGGAACATCATCGGCCAGGTAGGCCATGGGTTGCTCGCCGGACGGCCGTCCGGCGGCCGCGCCATGATCTCGAATTGATGGACCGACACCGCGCCCTGCCGGTGCGCGGTTCCCAGGCAATCGGCGCCGGTATCGCCGCCCCCGATGATGATGACCCGCTTGCCGGCCGCGGTGATCGGCGGCTCAGCCAGATCACCCTGCTGCACCCGGTTGGCCCAGGGCAGGAACTCCATCGCCTGGTGGACGCCGTCCAGGTCCCGTCCCGGCACCGGCAGATCGCGCCACTGGGTGGCACCGCCGGCCAGCACCACGGCATCGTGCGTGGATCGAAGTTCGGCGGAGGTGACGTCGACTCCGACGTTCACTCCGGTTCGGAACGTGGTTCCCTCCGCTGTCATCTGGTCCAAGCGGCGGTCGATGATCCGCTTCTCCATCTTGAACTCAGGAATGCCGTAGCGCAGCAGGCCGCCGATCCGATCGGCCCGTTCGAATACCGTCACGTCGTGCCCGGCGCGGGTCAACTGCTGCGCGGCGGCGAGTCCGGCGGGCCCGGAACCGACCACGGCGACCTTCTTGCCGGTGAGCCTGCTGGGCGGCACCGGCGCCACCCAGCCCTCGTCGAAGGCGCGCTCGATGATCTGCTTCTCGACCTGCTCGATGGTGACCGGATCCTGGCTGATACCCAGCACGCAGGACGCCTCGCAGGGCGCCGGGCAGAGCCGTCCGGTGAACTCCGGGAAGTTGTTGGTGGCGTGCAGCCGATCGGTGGCCTCGCGCCAACGGTCGCGATAGACCAGGTCGTTCCATTCCGGGATCAGGTTGCCCAGCGGGCAGCCGTTGTGGCAGAAGGGGATGCCACAGTCCATGCACCTGCTGGCCTGTACCTCGACCGCCTCGCGGCCGAACGGCTCGTAGACCTCTCGCCAGTCCTGCAGGCGGATCGCCACCGGACGACGGGTCGGCAGTTCACGTCCGTGCTTGAGAAATCCGCTGACGTCGCCCACGCATGGCCTCGCTCGTCCGGGAACGGTTGGAGATGCGGGACGGCGTCGGCCCGAGGTAGAACTTTACGTCATCGGCAACCCGCAGCGAGGACCGTAGAGAACCTCGTCACCATCATCGGATCTGGCCGTCGCCGTATACGACCCATTTCGTCGACGTCAACTCCGGCAGCCCCATCGGCCCGCGGGCGTGCAGCTTCTGGGTCGAGATGCCGATCTCGGCCCCGAAGCCGAACTCAGCCCCGTCGGTGAACCGGGTAGAGGCGTTGACGATCACCGCCGCGGAGTCGACGAGCGAGACGAACCGGCGGGCGTTGTCCAGGTCACGAGTCACGATGGCGTCGGTGTGCCCGGACGACCAGCGCCGGACGTGCGCGATGGCCTCGTCGAGGTCGGCAACAACCTTGGCGGCCAGATCGAGTGAGAGGTACTCGGTGGACCAATCCTCCTCGGTGGCAGGCAGCACCTCGGAGTTGACGGCTCGGAACCGGTCATCGCCATGCAGCACCACGCCCTGCGTTTGCAAGGCCGAGGTGATTCGGGGCAGGAACTCATCGGCGATATCGGCATGCACGAGCAGGGATTCGGCAGCGTTGCACACGCTCGGTCGCGAGATCTTGGAATTGACGACGATCCGTTCGGCCATGTCCAGGTTCGCGGTGGCATCCACGAAGACGTGCACATTGCCGATCCCGGTCTCGATCACCGGTACCGAGGAGTTCTCCACGACGTAATTGATGAGGCCGGCGCCGCCGCGAGGGATGATCACGTCGACCAGGCCACGGGCCTGCAGCAGGAATCCCACGCTGGAGCGATCCGTCCCCGGGACGAGCTGGATCGCATCCGCCGGTAACCCGGTCTTCGCCGCGGCCTCGGACAGAACCCGGACCAGAGCCGTGTTGGACTGGTAGGCGGTGCCCGATCCGCGCAGCAGGACCGCGTTGCCAGACTTCAGGGCCAGGCCCGCCGCGTCGACCGTGACGTTGGGGCGAGCCTCATAGACCATCCCCACCACGCCGAAGGGCACCCTGAGCTGCCTGATCTCCAGGCCGTTGGGCTGGGTGTAGCCACGGATCATTTCACCGACCGGATCGGGCAGGCCGCCGACGTCACGCAGACCCTGCGCCATCGCGTCGATCCGGTCGCCGTCCAGGCTCAGCCGATCGATCAGCTGCTCCGCGATGCCCGAGGCCCGGGCGGCTGACACGTCGCGCTCGTTGGCCGCCAGGATGTCGTGCGCTGATGCCTGGACGGCGTCGGCCATCGCGAGCAGGGCGGCATCCTTGGCGGCTCGGCTCAGCGGAGCGAGTTCGACCGCCGCCACCCGCGCCCGGGCAGCGACTGCGCGGACGTCCGATTCGGTGACGCTCTGGGGGGCGGGTCCGGTCATGCCGTCAAGGATAGGCACGCACCGCTCAGCTCTCTCAAGGCTCCGCCTTATCAGGCTTGCTTTCTCAAGCTCGCTTTTACCAACGCTCGCTTTCTACGCGCCCGCTTTACCAAGCGCGCTCTCTACAGCACGATCAGGTCGTCGCGGTGTACGGCCTCGCGGCGCAGATCAGGCGGCAGATCCCGGGTGGACTTTCCCAGGACGCCGGCCAGGTCTTCCGAATCGAAGCCGACCAATCCGCGCGCGATGACGGCACCCTGCTGGTCAGCGATCTCGACCGGGTCTCCGGAGGAGAAGTCCCCTATGACAGCGGTGATTCCGGCCGCCAGCAGGGATGCTCGCTTGATGACCACGGCGCTGACCGCGCCGGCATCGAGCACCAGCCGGCCGCGTGGGGTGGTGGCATGCCGCAGCCAGAAGAGGCGCGAGGCGGTACGGCGTCCGGTGGGCACGAAGAACGTGCCGCCCACGCCGGACAGGCCCTGCGCCACCCGCTCAGCGCTGGTCAGCAGCACCGGGATGCCGGCGCCGGTGGCGATGGTGGCCGCATCGAGCTTGGTGGCCATGCCGCCCGTACCGATGGCCGAGCCGGTACCACCCAGTCGTACCGATCCGAGCGCATCCGAGTCGATCACCTCGGCGATCAGCTCCGCGCCGGGCTTGCGCGGATCTGCGGTGTACAGGCCGTCAATGTCGGACAGCAGTACCAGGGCATCGGCCTGCACCAGATGCGCGACCAGGGCAGCCAGCCGGTCGTTGTCGCCGAACCGGATCTCGTGCGTGGCGACCGTATCGTTCTCGTTGACGATCGGGATTACCCCCAGCGCCAGAAGCCGTTCCAGGGTTCGGACCGCATTGCGGTAATGCCCACGGCGATGCAGGTCGTCAGCGGTGAGCAGCACCTGGCCGACCACCAGCCCGTGCCGTCCGAAAGAAGCCGCGTAGCGCTCTACCAGGAGCAGCTGGCCGACTCCGGCGGCTGCTTGCTGGGTGGCCAGGTCACGCGGGCGCGCTTTGAGGCCCAGCGGCCCGATGCCGGCCGCGATCGCGCCCGATGAGACCAGGACGACCTGCTGGCCCGCCGCGCGCCGCGCGGCAAGCGCGTCGGCGAGGGCGTCGATGCGTGCCGGATCGATCCGGCCTCGCTGCGTCAGGGACGACGAGCCGACCTTGACGACGGTTCGGCCGGCGGACGCCACCGTGTCGCGAGTGGCCGTTACCAGCTCATTGGCCGTCATCGTCGGCTTCTGCTGCCAACGGACGCCCGCCGGCCACCAGCTCGGCGTCACTGAGGTGCTGCCTGCGAGCCTTCTTCGACTCCAGCCGCTGATCGGCATTCGGGCGAGTCACCGTCTCAAGCCGCTCGTCCTGACCGCGGCGGGTCGGCCCGTACGCCTCATCGGCCATCCCCGCCGTCGGTTCGAAGTCGAATACGAAGTCGCCGATGGTCACCGTTGCGCCAGGCACCGCGCCCAGCTTGGCAAGCTCTTGCTCAACCCCGAGCCGGGCCAGCCGATCCGCGAGGTATCCGACGGCCTCGTCGTTGTCGAACTGCGTCTGGCGCACCCAGCGCTCGGGCTTGCTACCGCGCACGATGAACGTGTCCGGCTCGCTCGGGTCGGCCGTAAC
>JAVEES010000231.1 GCA_030840285.1 Pseudonocardiales bacterium | reverse complement strand
CCAAAACGCGAGTTGATCAACGGCGAGACCCGAGCCGGACGGACCTGGCCGGACGGGGTGGTGGTGGAAGGGCCCCGCGCTGTCAGACGGCGGCGGTGGAGAAAGCCTGTTCGCGCAACGCGTCGAGCTGGGCACCGAGTTCGAGCACCCGATCCCAATCCACGGTGCCGCCGCAGCTCACGAGCCAGTTCGCCAGCATCCGGTGACCGCCCTGGGTCAGCACGGATTCCGGATGGAACTGCACGCCCTCGATCGGCAGCTCGCGATGACGAAGTGCCATCACCACACCGGACGCCGTCCGGCCGGTCACTTCGAGCTCGTCGGGCAGCGTGTCCTCCCGGACGGCGAGCGAGTGGTAGCGGGTTGCGGTGAACGGCGACGGAAGGCCCGCGAGCACACCGGCATCGTCATGCATGACGTCGGAGGTCTTGCCATGCAGCAGTTCGGGCGCTCGCTCGACGATGCCACCGTAGGCAGCGCCGATCGCCTGATGCCCGAGGCAGACACCGAAGAGCGGCGTCTGCGATTCGGCGCACGCGGTCACCATCGCCATGCTGACGCCGGCTTCCTCTGGCGTGCCCGGACCGGGTGAGATCAGCACGCCGTCGACCTTCAGCGCGCTGAGCTCGCTGGGATTGACCGCGTCGTTGCGCCGAACCTCGACGTCGGCGCCGAGCTGAGCGAGGTATTGGACGAGGTTGTAGACGAAGCTGTCGTAGTTGTCCACGACCAGGATGCGGCTCACCCGTCCATCCTCTCAGAACTTGCGCGCTACTGGCCGACCGTCCCCGGGCCGGTAACGGGGTTCGGTGGCAGCTTCGGCTCGATCCATGGGAACACGACGAAGAGCAGTAAGGCCGATACCGCGGCGACGAGCAGCAACACCTGCAACATCCGCAGCGCCGTGCCACCTGGTAGATGGCGCCAGATCCAGACGTACATCTAGAGCGTCCCTCCCGGAAGTTCCTTCGGTGTCGCATTGCCCTTGACCGCCACCGAGCGCGCCAGCGCCGCGTGCAGGACCATGCGCTGGTCTGCCGTGTACTTGGGATGACAGGTCGTCATCGTCAGCAGTGCCCGCGACGGCGTCGCTCCCGCGTGGTTTGGCACCGGGTCGATCACCGAGACGGCATTGGGCGAGACGACCTCGCGGCCCACCACGCCCTCCGCGTCCGGTGCCGCCAATGCAGCGGCGACCGCGGCGGCTCGGCGCTTGGCGTCGCTGATCTTCAGGGCAGCCGCATATTGGGTGGTGCTGCCCAGGATCCTGTAGACGTACCAGTTGCCGGCGGTCTGCACGACGACCGCGTCCCCCGGAACCAGCTGGTCGAGGTTGAGGAACGGCTCACCCTTGCCGACCCGGTGACCGGCCAGTGCGAAGTTGCCGATCTGGCCCGGAACCGCCGTGTTGCTGTAGTGGCCGGGCCCGCGTTCGAGATCGGCGTCGTTCGTACCCTGCACGACCGTCCAGGCGTAATCCTTGCCGAAACGCGGGATATAGAGGTTGGCGAATCCGGTGCCGGCGGGGATGACAACCTGCTTGCCGGACGGCAGGTTCAGCCGATCCTCGCCGTGCAGTGGGTCCTGTCCCTTCTGCCATGCCTGGGTCAGCTGCTGCCGCACCTTGTCCTGCCGCTGATGGGCGAAGATGTTGGACACCCATACCTCGTAGACCACGAACAGCAGCAGGACGAGGCCCAGCGTGATCAGGGTTTGGCCGAGCCCGCGAATACCGGCCCGGACGAGGTCCCCGGTGCTGTGCCGACGGCCGCCAGAGCCAGCAGGTTGCGGGCCGATCGAACCAGCAGGCGCAGAGCCGTCCGAGCCAGAGCCGACCGAGCCGCCGTCCGAGCCGGCAACGCCGACAACGCCACCAACACCGCCGGGCGGCACCGCGGCTTCGGCAGAGAAATCCCAGCCGCTGCGCACCTCGTTACTCATTACGGTGTGTCCTTAGGTGTTCGGCAAATGTTCGGCCCTGTTCGGGCAGGTCGTCGGGCAGGTCGGTGGGACGGTCGCCTTCAAGTCCCGTAGTAAGCGACGCGGGAGCGCGCCCATCATTACGGGTTACAGGCCAATCTTGGCGTACTCGAGCCCGATGGGCGCCTCGTAGGGCCCGATTGCGAGCGTGTTCTTATCGTCGACGCTGTAACGCAGCCCGTAGGAATCGGCGTCCTTGCGATACTGGGCCAGATTCTTCGAGGCAGTCAGCGCCTGGCGCATCTGCTGCTGCGGTCCGATGGCCGCGATGGTGAAAGGCGGGGAGTAGACCTTCCCGTTGAGCAAGAGGGTGCTCCCGACACAGCGGATGGCACTGGTCTGGATGAGGCGCTGACCTTGGACGGACACGACTTCCGCGCCTCCGGCCCAGAGCGCGTTGACGGCCGCCTGCATATCGGATTGATGGACGAGCAGCCAGTTGGGGTCGACATTGGGATCGGTGATTCGCTGATGCGAATCGTCCAGGGTCACCGTGAGCCCAGGCCCCGTCATCGCGGTGAGTCCGGCCGGGTCGCGCAGGGGTTTCGCGGCGCCGTTGATACCGGCGATGGTCGCGTCCGACTTGGCGAGCTGGTTGGTTTGCTGGGCTACCTGGGCCTGCAGCTGGCGGACTTCGACATCGGCGGCCGCACCCTTGGCCTCCGCGGCGCGAATCAGATCGGCGACATTGGTGCGTCCCGCCGAGCGCAGATCGGTGCCGCGGGCCGTGCGGGCGGTCGTGGCCAGCAGGAGCCCCGCGCAAAGGGCCATGATCGGAACCAGCACAGCCCAGGGTCCTGGCTTCGACCGAAGGCTGCCGCGCAGCTTCGGCCAGAACCCACCGAGCGCCCGCGTTCCGCGGCCACCCTGTACCTTCGGCCCGCGGCTCGCCTGTACCTTGGGCCCGCGGCTGCCCTGCAGCTTCGGTCTGCGGCTGGCGAGCGGCTTCATGTCGATTACGCTAGCTGCAGTTGTCCCCCGCCGGCTCCGCGGTATCGCGCGCCGGTCGGGTGCCGGACGCCAGGAAGCTACTCAGGAGAGCAACGTGCCCAAGTCCAAGGTCCGAAAGAAGCCGAGCTATTCAGCCCCGGTCGGCGCGTCCGGCAGCCTTTCGGGCTCAGGCAAGCAGCTGAAGCCGAGCCCGACCTGGTACGCCGTGACGATGGTGGCGCTGTTGATCGTGGGCCTGGCCTACATCGTCGTCTACTACATGGCCGGTGAACATGTGCCACTCATGCGTGACATCGGCAGCTGGAACTTCGCGGTCGGCTTTGCATTCCTGATGTCTGGGCTGATTATGGCCGTTCGCTGGCGCTAAGCGCAGGTTTCCACAGCTTCTTCCACCGCTGTGATTACAGCCGTGTAGTTCTCCCCAGATCCGTCCACACCTGTGGATAACCCGGCGGCTGGTGGAGCACGCTCGGTCCGGCGGGGGCGCCGAAAATGGCTGGCTGCTTGCTGATCGCCGAGGCACGCCAGGCGGATGCGGCCAGCAAGAACACCAGCAGGCCGACCACGCCGGCAACCTGCAGTTTGGTAGTAGTCCTGGTCCGGGACGCCGACCGGTCCAGCGTCCATCCGAGCAAGGCAAACGTGGCGAGCGCGCCGAAGAAAAAGCCGCCGAGGTGGGCCATCTTCGAGATGCCCGGCACCGAGAACGTGATGATGAAGTTCAAGCCGATGGTGATGATCAGCGGCCGGGCGTCGAAGCCCACCACCCGGGCAAGCAGCAGCGCCGCCCCGAAGAGCCCGAAGATCGCCCCGGACGCGCCCGCGCCGCCACGATCGTCGAAGAACAGGATCGCAACCGAACCGCCCAGCGCGGCGATCAGGTACACCGACAGGAAGCGCCACCAGCCGAGCAGCCGTTCGAGTCCGGGACCGAGCAGGTAGAGGGCGAGCATGTTCATCACCAGGTGCAGCGGCCCGATATGGGTGAACGCCGACGAGATCAGCCGGTAGTACTCGTGATGATGCCCGACCTGGTACGGGATCAGCACCCAGTCGCCGAACAGCTGCGATCCTCGGTTGTCCGCGAGCGAGCCACCGGTGGACAACCCGGTTGCGACGTAGGCCAGCACGTTGAGCGCGATCAGGCCGTAGGAGACGAGCGGAGGAGCGGTGCTGACCGTGGCCCCCAGCACCGTTCGGGGTTGCCGAACCGCCGCATTACCCGCCCTCACGTCGTCCGGGCACTGGAAACCGACGGACGCGGGGTGTTGGCACTCGCCGCAGATCGGGCGGTTGCAGCGGACGCACCGCACGCCGGTGGGGCGGTCAGGATGCCGGTAACAGCCGGGGAACTGACCGTAGGGATCATCCTGGTACCCGCCGGCGGGCGGCTGCGTCGGCTGCATGAGGGTCTAACGCCTAAGCGTCAGAAATAGTCACCGAGTTGATCGTGATGTCCGTGACCGGACGGTCCGCGGCACCGGTCCGGGTCTTTCCGATCGCGTCGATCACCGCACGGCTCTCGGCATCTGCCACCTCGCCGAAGATGCTGTGCTTGAAGTTGAGCCAGGTGGTGGGCGCCGTGGTGATGAAGAACTGGCTACCGTTGGTGTTCGGTCCGGCGTTGGCCATCGCAAGCAGGTATGGCCGGTCGAAGCTGAGTTCGGGGTGGAATTCGTCGGCGAAGTTGTACCCCGGGCCGCCAGTGCCACGACCGAGCGGATCACCGCCCTGGATCATGAAGTTGTCGATCACCCGGTGGAAGATCGTGCCGTCGTAGAGGTTGGCGGTGGTCTTCTGGCCGGTCCGGGGATCGGTCCACTCCTTGGCACCGGTCGCGAGCTCGACGAAGTTCTTGACCGTCTTGGGTGCGTGGTTGCCGAAGAGGTTCACCTTGATGTCGCCGGCCGACGTATGGAAAGTGGCTACCTGAGTTGCTGTCACGAAAAGGGCTCCTGTCAATGAGGGACTGCCCGACCATCCTTACATGTGCCCCGCTCGGGCCACGTGTAGCGGGCTCAGCCCGCTCACTACGCTTGCCCCGCTCACTTCGCTTGGCCCGCTCAGGGCACCCGCGGCTCGATCAGGACGGCGACGTTCTTGGCATCCTGGGCGACGGTGGTCTGCCGCGTATGGGCAGTCACGACCCGCTTGCCCTTCGCGAAGACGCAGGCCCAGGTGTCGACTCCCTGCAGCGGCAGCTTCAGCAGCACCGCACCATCGCCGATGGACTTGTCGCCGTAGGCCTCGGGATGGCCCTTCGCGGCCGTGACGACCGCATTGAAAGCCTGGGTGCTTGTCGCAAACGTCTGGATCGTGATCTCACCGATGATCTCCGCAGGGTCGTAGGCGAAGTAGTACCGGCAGCCGACCGGATTGCCGGCCAGTTGCACCGAGCGGACCGTCCGATCGCCTTCGGCATCGCGGAAGTCGTCGGTGCTCGCGTAGGGGCAGGGTTTATCGATCTCGCTCCCCTTCGCACCGGTACTCAGCGTCGGCTTGGGCGTCGTGATGATCGTGCTGCGCGGCGCGCTCGATCCCTCGCCGGCACCGCCTCCCAGCCCAGCCGAGGACGAGGGCGACGACGAGGGCGAGGCAGAGGACAACGACGCGCTCGGCTGCGGGTTGGCACCGTGGCCGCAGGCGCTCAGCAGCAAGGCGGTCGACGCAAGTACGGCGACCTTCCGGCTGAGGCTCACCGCGGCCGGCCGATCGCGACCGCCGCAGCGGCATGTGCGAGTTGGTCGTCCAGGGGCTCCAGCTCAGCCGAATGTCCCCGTCGAAGCAGCGCGCGGCGCAGCAGTTCATCGGCGAAGGCGGGGCTCTTGGCCAGTACCGGCCCATGCAGGTACGTCCCGAAGACGTTGTCCCGGACGGCGCCTTCGGTGAGGTCTGTGCCGTTGTTTCCGCGGCGTGCCACCGTGCGTCCAAGCGGCGTCACGGCCGGACCCAGCGTGGTCAGGCCGCTGTGGTTCTCGAACCCGACGAGGGTGCCCCACGGCGTGTCGATGTGGTTGTTGCCGATCAGCCGCTCGTCCGAGCCGCGGGTGCTCACGTCCAGCACCCCGGCGCCCGGAATCCGTCGACCGTCCTTGGTCAGGAATTCGTGGCCGAGCAGCTGGTACGTCCCACAGATAGTCAGCATGACCACGCCGTCGTCGGCCATGGCATGCAGCGTCTCGCGGCGTGAGACGAAGTCAGCGCCGATCTCGCCCTGGGCCGCGTCCTGGCCACCGCCGCCCAGCACGATGTCGGCCCCGGTGGGCAAAGGATCGCCCACATTGACAGCCACCACCGTGGAGTCAATCCCGCGCCAGCGGAGGCGTTTGCGCAGGACGAGCAGGTTGCCGGTATCGCCATAGATGTTCATCTCGCGGGGATACAGATGAACCAGCGTCAACGAAGTCATGGTGCGTTCAGGGTAGATGTGCCCACGGATACGGAAAGCCGAACCGGGTCATCCACCGGCCATCCTCAGCAGCGCCCGATGCAGGCTCCACATCGCCGTATAGGTGGAGAAGACCACCACCGTCTCGCCGGGTTTCACGTGGGACACCGCCTGCCGTACCGCATCGGTCAGATCGGGCTCGACCAGGGCCGTCGGGATCTCGTCGTACTGCAGCCGGACGGCCATGTCGGCCGCCCTCGTCCCCGAGGTGACCAGCCAGCCCGACTTCACCTGCTGAGCATCGGGAGTGTCGCCGGCCTCATGGGTCGACGGATGGCCGCTCAGTCCGGCGGCGAAGTCGACGTCCCAGAGCCAGGACATGTCGCGGCCGTCGGCGTAGTCGTCGTTGATCGCGATGACGGTGGCCGCCGGGCTCAAGCCGTCGATCGTGCGCAGCGACTGACGAAACCCAGCGGGGTTCTTGACCAGTTGCAACACCACCCGTCGTCCGTCCAGATCGAATGACTGCCCACGGCCGAACGCCGGCTCGACCGCTCGCAGGCCGCTGGCGATGGTTGCCGGATCGAGCCCAAGGGCAACCGCCAGCGCAGCCGCGGCCGCGGCGTTCTGGGCGTTGTGCGCCCCCTCGGCACGCAATGTGAGGTGCTCGATCGAGTCGCCGATCCGCAGGCTGAGTTCCGTCGTCATCGCCAGCTCGACCGAAACCAGCTCGACCGCTGCGGGCAGCTCTGAAATCGCCACCGTCCCGCCGTACATCTCCTCGTCGGTCGGAAAAAGCACCCGCAGACCCGGCACGACCCCGAAGTAGCTGACCTCAGCCGACAGGCCGGCCGCCAGCTTGACCAGCCGGGGGTCGTCGCGGTTGATGACCACATGCCGGCTCGTCTGGGCAGCGACCTTGCCTAGCAGTTGAGCCGTCGTGTCAATCTCTCCGAAGCGATCGAGCTGATCCCGCAGCACGTTGAGCAACAGCAGGTGCTCTGGCTGATGGACCTGGCAGAAGAGGACGGCATGCGCTTCGTCCAGCTCGAAAACCGCAATGTCGGCAGGGGTGCGTCCCAGCCAGTCGGATTGCTGCAACACCGCCGTGATCGTGCCTCGGACGAAGTTGCCGCCGGTGTCGTTCGTGAGCACCCGGAACTTCTGGGAAAGGACGGTCGCGAGCATCTTGGTGGTGGTGGTCTTGCCATTGGTTCCGGTTACCACGACCACACCGCCGGGCAGCCTCGACAACCGCCTGGCCAGGAAGGCCGGGAAGATCTTCTCGACCAACAGTCCGGGTAGCGCGGTGCCGCGCCGTCCGGTCGCGCGCAGGAGTACCAGGGTCAGCTTGCCGAGCCAGATAGCGAGAATGTCCATCGTCGTGTGAGGCTACCGGGCACGCCTCATCGGGCGGTCCCAGCACGCGCGACTCAGCTCCGGAGCAGCCCTGAGCGCGAGTCAGCTCCGACGCAGGCTAAGCGTGAGTCAGCTCCGGCGCAGCCTGGTCGTGATCGTGTGCTCCTTCGCCGGGCCGCTGACCTGCCAGACCGTACGGATACGTTCCGGGTCCAGGACGGCAATCCGGCCGCGGTACAGGTCGGCTCCGCATTGATGGTGCACCCAGGCGTCGCAGCTCCACGGGTGGAAGGCCTTGCCGTCGAAGAAGGTGACCAGCCAACCGGCGCCGTCGCGAACTATTCGCAGCCGCCTGGACGCGGCCAATGGCTGACCGGACCAGGTCATGACGCCCGACTCGAACCAGTCGATCGAGTCATCCGCGCCGGTGAGCGTCAGGGTGCCGTGGACACAGCCCCGCTGGCTGTTGAGCCGGTCGTCGATGGTGCGGTCCAGCCGCCAGCTGCCGAGGAGATCGTGCGGGTCCTCGAGCATCGTCGGGTCGGAGTGCGCTGGCCCGATCAGGCGCAGGCAACGTCCGGAAGCTCAACGGCCTGGTGTGATTCGGACCGGACGTCGACGGAGAGGTCGAAATGGCCGGTGCTCTGCGTGCCGCAACCGACCAGCCGCTCTGCCGCATCGTCGAGTTCGACGGCTGCGTGCAGGTACCCCATCTCGCGCATCCGCAGTGCCCAGCGTTGCGATACCGCTGCTGCCTCGTGGTCGAACTCGTCGCCTGTCATGCCATCTCCCCGGACGTCCGCGGGTCGGACCGTCCTCATCCTTTCTGATCGGCGTTACAGCTACTGAACTTGAGATGACGGCCATCTTTCCGGCTGCTGTTAAGTGCGTTCCACAGCGTCATCCGGACCCACGTCGACGAGGTCACACCTATCTAGACGGGATAGCCGCCACGTAGCAACAGATATTCCGCGGCCACAATGAATTCTTGCTGCGAGAGAGAGCCCCGAACCAGTACAAGCCCGGACGTTCTAGTACTTCTCAACGCGCCGACGAGCACGCTGGGCAGGTCAGGCCGGCAGCGCAAGCATTGGCAATGTGGGTTCGGCGTCCGCATCGACACCGAACACCATCACCTAAAGTTCGAGGGTTGGAGAGAGCCAATCCGGCGGCCGGCCGGGTGTTTATCGCGCGCAGGGAGCTTGCCATGCCACCGGAGCTGTACGACGTCATCAACCGCCGTCGTGACGTGCGAGGGCAGTTCAACGGGGCACCGGTCGATGAGGACCTGCTGCTTCGCATCCTCACCGCGGCGCACGCCGCACCGAGCGTGGGGCTGAGCCAGCCCTGGGATTTCGTGCTCGTCCGCGACGAGGCCCTGCGCCGAGCCTTTCGCGAGCATGTGCAGCAGGAACGCGCGGTCTTCACCGCATCGCTGACACCGGCCGAGGCCGAGACCTTCTCTCGGATCAAGATCGAAGGGATCTTGGAGGCATCCCTCGGGATCGTCGTCACGTATGACCCCGAACGGGGCTCGCCGGCGGTGCTGGGTCGCCATGCCATCGCCGACGCCGGTCTGTACTCGACCTGCCTCGCGATCCAGAATCTCTGGCTCGCCGCCACGGCCGAAGATCTCGGGGTCGGCTGGGTCTCGTTCTACCGCGAGGACTTTCTGCGAGGACTGCTGCACATCCCGGCCACTGTCCGGCCGGTCGCGTGGCTGTGCGTGGGTCCGGTGACCCACCTTGAGTCGGTGCCCGACCTCGAGCGACTCGGGTGGCGCTCGCGTAGGCCACTTGCCGAGGCCATCCATACCGATCGGTACTCCGCCCGACCGTCCTGAACAGCGATCCGGCCACCGGACGCGAGGCAATCCGGCCTACCGGACGCGAGGCAGCCGACGTGCTGCTCAGACTTTGCTGGGCGCGATAGCGTCTGAAACGGCCTGCAGTGCCGCCTCCACGACGCGGTAGTAGGCCCATTTGCCCCGTTGCTCGCGGGTTACCAGGCCGGCATCGACCAGTTGCCGCATGTGGTGGGACACGGTCGGCTGCGAAAGGCTAACGGGCTCGGTCATGTCGCAGATACAGGCCTCGCCGCCCTCCGTTGCCGCGATCAGCGACAGCAGCCGCACCCGGGTCGGGTCGGCGAGCGCCTTGAACACCCGGGCCAGCCGTTCGGCGGACGCGGCATCGAGGGCACCGCCGCCGGTCGGTGAGCAGCACACCGCAAGGTCCCGGGTCAGCACCGGCAGCGTCGTCATAGGGCTCAGTCTGCCACGTCGGATTGACAATCATCGATGTATCGACCAATCTCAATGTATTGAAACCTATCGATGGGAGCAGTGATGGAGGATCAGGACGTTCGCGAGCAGGTGCGTCAGCGCTACGCCGCGGCGGCGGTCGCCGTATCGGGCACCGGCCGGGACGCGCTTGCGGTCGTGGATGCGGACCAGTCTCGGGTGCTCAGCGTGAGCCAAGCCGCGGCCAGCGCGAATGCCTCCTGCTGCGGCGGGGGCGGTGAGGTTGACGCGGCTTTCGGTTCGAGCCTCTATACGGCCGACGAGCAGAGCGAGCTACCAGCGGCGGCCGTTGCAGCGAGCCTCGGCTGCGGAAACCCACTCGCAGTCGCGGAGTTGCGCGACGGCGAGAAGGTCCTCGACCTCGGTTCCGGCGGCGGAATCGACGTGTTGCTGTCGGCCCGGCGAGTGGGCGTCAACGGGTTCGTGTACGGGGTCGACATGACCGAGGAGATGCTGGAGCTCGCACGGGCGAACGCCGCGAATGCGGGTGTGACGAACGTGGAGTTCCGCAAGGGCACGATCGAGGACGTTCCGCTGCCTGACGCGACGGTGGACGTGGTGATCTCCAACTGCGTGATCAACCTGTCCACCGACAAGCCGGCCGTTCTCGCTGAGATGTTCAGAGTGCTGACACCTGGCGGGCGGATCGGGGTGTCGGATGTGGTGGCAGAGGACCACCTGACGCCGGCTGAGCGTGCCGAGCGGGGAACTTACGTCGGCTGTATCGCTGGTGCGTTGTCCCGAGCGGAGTATCTGCAGGGCCTTAGCGCGGCAGGCTTCGTCGACGCCGAGGTGATCTTCACCCACGAGGCCGCACCGGGCATGCGCTCGGCCATCGTCCGTGCGACCAAGCCGAGCAGGTCATAGCGGGACGATGTCTAAGGCTGTAGCGGGCCAGTGCACAGGTGACGCGCCCATGCACTAGGTGAAACAGCTTTCCGCCTGGCCTATTGACACCGGTGATCCCGAGGTCATCTAATTACCTAGTTGACTAGAGGATTGGTGAATCACCGGTGTTGACCTTTCACCTGACGTCGCACTCGAACGTTGCTCCCTACCTGCAGATCGTCCAGCAGGTCAGGCAGTCGCTGCTGGCCGGCGTGCTCCATCCGGGCGATCAGCTGCCGACCGTGAAGGACGTCGTCGCGGCACTGGCCATCAATCCGAACACGGTGTTGAAGGCCTATCGCGAACTCGAGCGCGAGGGCCTGGTCGAGGGGCGGCAGGGCGTCGGTACGTTCGCCCTGCGACGACCGGACGGGCCACCGCCAGCGGTTCAGGCCATGCTGGGTCGCAGCCTCGCGCGCTGGGTCGACAAGGCCCGGCTAGCCGGCTTCGACGATGCGGGAATGGAGAGCCTGCTGCGCGCCACCCTGCTTTCCGCAGCCGACGAGGCGATCGCGTGATCGCGCCGAGCCGTCCCGGTGAGACGATGGCGATCACGACCACGCAACTGGGGAAGCGTTACGGCACAACGGGAAACTCGAAAGCCAAGTGGGCGCTGAGGGAATGCACGCTAGATGTCCCCGAGGGACGGATCTGCGGATTAGTAGGCGCCAACGGAGCCGGTAAGACGACGCTGTTGAAACTGCTGGTCGGTCTGGCCAGGCCGTCGTCGGGAAGCGTGCGGGTGCTCGGGCAGCCGTCGGACACGCCGGCTTTCCTACGGGACGTGGGTTACCTCGCTCAGGAAGTTCCGCTGTATCGGCGGTGGACGGCTGCGGATCATCTCTCCCTCGGCGCGAATCTGAATGGGGTATGGGATGGCGAGGCGGCACGCGAGCGTCTCCAAAGCCTGGACATCCCGCTCGACCAGCGCGTCGGCACCATGTCCGGCGGCCAGCGGGCACAAGTCGCGCTCGCTCTGGCGCTGGGCAAACGCCCCCGGCTGCTCCTGCTCGATGAACCGGTTGCAGCGCTCGATCCCCTTGCTCGGCGAGAGTTTCTTGCCAGTCTCGGCGCGGCGGTCGCTGAGTCCGAAGGCGGGCTGACGGTGATCCTGTCGAGCCACCTGGTCAGCGATCTGGAGCGCATCTGTGACTACCTGGTGGTGCTGGCCGAGTCGCGCAACCTGCTGTCCGGAGACCTCGACGGCGTGCTCGCCTCTCACCGGCTGCTGACCTCAGCGCGCCGCGATATCGGATCGATCGAGCATCAGCACACCGTCCTGCGCGTTGAGCACACACCGCGCCAGACGAGCGTATGGGTTCGGCTGGAAGGCACCCTGCACGATCCTTCGTGGCAGAGCGAGGAGATGTCGCTGGAAGACATCGTGCTTGCCTACCTCGCGCGGCGCCCGGTGCAAGCTGCCGACGCCCCGGCTGCGATCGGTGGTGTGCGATGACCTGGCTGTTGTGGCGCCAGCACCGCGTGCAGGGTGCGATCTCCGGTGCGCTGATGGGAGCGCTATCGATTCTGCTTGTGATCACCGGGCTACATATGGCCGGCACCTACCGCACCGCGATGGCCGCCTGCCGTGCGGACGGTACCTGCGGCAATCTGTCGCTGTTTCAAGGCGACGGCGCGATCATCAACCTGGTAAGTCTCACGATCGTGGCTCCGCTGCTTCTCGGCGTGTTCTGGGCCGCGCCCTTGATCGGACGCGAGTTCGAGACCGGAATGCACACGCTGGTGTGGACACAGTCGGTGAGCAGGCGCCACTGGCTCAGGTCCAAGCTTCTGTTGCTGATCGGCGCCACGATCAGCTGCAGCGCCGTCCTCACCATCGTCGTGACCTGGTGGGCGGGCACCTTCAACTCTCTCAACGGCGACAGGTTCCAGCCGGCGCGCTTCGAGATCCAAGGCATCGTCCCGATCGCGTACTCGGTGTTCGCGGTGAGCCTTGCTGTCGCGGCAGGCGCCTTATTTCGCCGGATGCTTCCGGCACTGGCGGTCACGGTCTTCGGATTCGCGGCGGTTCGCATCCTGATCGACAACTATGCGAGACCGCATTACCTGCACCCGCTGACGAATAGCCTGCGGCTTGACCAGGGCGGCTCGATCGGCAGCGGGGCCTGGGTAACAAAGGAGGACCTGACGTTGAACGGCGTTTCGGTTACTGGGGCGATCCGGGCGCCGGCCGGATGTTTGAGCATGACGTCAAGGGCGACGATGAACTCCTGCATGAGCGACAACGGATTTCGGCGGCTCACCACGTACCAGCCGGCGAACCGCTACTGGACGTTTCAGTTCATCGAGAGCGGAATCTTTATCGCCCTTGCCGCACTGCTGATCGTGGCCTGCGTCGTCATCGTCCGTAGGCGAGACGCATGACGGGAGCTGCTCAGGCCGTTGTGGGTTGTGCATAGACGTAGACGTTGGCTTCGTATGACGCGTCAGTGGTGCTGTAGGAGCCGCCGCAGGTGATCAGCGCCAGCGTGCGCGGACCGGCCGTGCCAGCGAACGCCGCCGGGTCGACGCTCTGGTTCTTCGGTCGTGCCAGCACCCGGGTGACACGCCATGCCGTTTGTTGGGTTCGCGCGTCGGTGGTGTAGACGATATCGCCGGGACGCAGGGAGGCCAGCCGCGCGAAGGCGAACGGCGCCATCCCAGCCCAGTTCACGTGGCCGGCCAGGGTGACCTCGCCGGTTGGGCTGTCAAGGGCTGCCGATCCGTCCCAGGCTCCGACCTGGTCGGGGACTCGCGGCGGCGTGAGGACACCATCGCGGACCGACGCCGTGCCGATGCTGGCGGTGACTGACAGCGCAGGGATCCGGATGCTGTTGGCGGACATCCTCTGGATCGACACCGAGGCTTGGGTGGGAGCCACCGTTGACGGAGGGAGCGGGGCAGCCAGCCGTGACGGGGTACCTGCAGCAGAGGACGACGATGCGACGCTTGGAACTGGTGCGGCCGACTGTGGCAACGGCGCCGCCTGCGGGCCGCGCGTCCGAGTGGCGCCGACGAGGACGACGACAGTCCCGACCACGGCTACAAGGGGGACGGCTACAAGGGCGACCACGATCGCAGTCCGCCTGTGCACAGCGACGACCCGCCCTCCCCGGCTTGTGACGGGGAGAGGCGAGGACTGTCGCGGCGTGTTCGTCAGTGCGTGCCCTTCGGGAACTTTCGACGGGCAACGAAGGCACCCGCGCCCGCCATGCCGAGCAGCAGCGCGCCGATGATCTCTAGCCGAAGGTCACCACGCCGGGGAGCTAACGGACCACCTGCATCAACCGCGGTCGGTATAGCGACCGGCATGTGGGAGGCGGTCGGTGTCGGGGACACCGTCGGCGTCGCGGTCGGTGTCGTCGCCGCCGGTGTGGGCGTCGCCACCGGGGCCCGGACGAGGATGACCTGAGCCGACGACACAGAAGTCGCGAAGCCACCCGCACCGCTGTACGAGGCGCTGACGCTGTGACTGCCAGCGGGGAGTGTGACGCTGAGGGTCGCGACGCCGTTGCTCAAAGCGGCCGTGCCGAGCGTCGTGGTGCCGTCGAGGAAGGTGACCGAGCCGGTCGGGGTCGCCCCTTGCGAGGTGACGCTCGCGCTGAGCGTTACTGGTTTACCCGCCGTGCCGGTCGCCGGAACGGTTAGTGCCGTGGTCGTCGCTGCCCGCATGACGTAGGAGATGCTGACCGATCCGTTGCCGGTGTTGGTCGATGTGGTCACCGCGGTCGCCGAGCCGATGAGGAAGCCCGAGCCGCCGCCGCCCGCACCGACATATCCCCCGGGAAAGTCAGTGCCACCGCCGCCACCGCCGTAGTAGCCACCGCCGCC
>JAVEES010000177.1 GCA_030840285.1 Pseudonocardiales bacterium | reverse complement strand
GGCGGTCGCTCGTACCAACTGAGCTACCTGGCCGTACCAACTGGCTCGCGGTCAAGCAAGACATTCGGTACTCAAGCTCCCCACGCGGGTGGGCACGTGGGGCTCCGCAGAGTCTACAGGGTCCATCCGTCCGGCACTGCTCAGAGCCCCAGCCGTTCCGCGACGTCGAGCAGCTGATCCTCGAACAGCTCGGCGCCGTCGTCCACCGCGAAGGCCAGGTGCCCGAACGTCTCCGTACACACTGCCCCGTACAGCCGCTCCCAGCACGACAGATACAGCAGCGCCACCTCCACGCTGACCACGCCGCCGATCGAGTTCACGTAGTCGGTGATCTGGCTATTCAGCGCGGCCGAGATCGGCCGGCGCCACGTCATGGGCCGGTTGTTCGACTCGGCGAGTTCGATGAACAGATCGAGCCATACCCGGGCGAAGCGCATACCGCGATCGGTGTCCTTACCGCCCTCGGTGGCGGCATGCCCGACGCCCGGTACCGGCGCCCCGAACAGCAGCCCGAACTCGGCCCGATGTGCCAGCGCCCACTCGCGAAATGCCCGCGAGGTCAGTACGAATCGATCGGTCAGCGACTGCGCGGCGTCCCGAACGGTCAGCAGGTAGTCCGCCAGCTCGTCGTAGAGGCTGTCGACAAGCGTATTCAGCAGCGCCTCGCGCGAATCGAAGTAGCGGTAGATCGCCGGAGCGGTCATGCCCAGCTGCCCGGCAATGGAACGCAGGGTCACGGCATCGACTCCGCCCGCGACCAGCAACTCCCGCGCCGCGGCGACCAGCTCATCCTGGGTTGCCGCCCGCAACCGCTCGCGGCGGGGCACGGGGGGCTTGACATCGGTCACCTGGCAACCATAGTGTCATCCGCTGGAGTGAACAACGTTCACCAACGCGAGCGCAGTAAACGATTCGACGGAGGGTGCCGCGATGATGGGCTGGTGGAGCCAGAGAGTCATTCGGTGGCGCGTGCTGGTCCTCGTCGGCGCAGCCCTCTTCATGGTTCTCGGTGCTCTGTGGGGAACGGGCATCTTCGCTCACGTCGTCGACGGCGGTTTCGACGATCCGCGTTCGGAATCGAGCCGAGCGACCGCCGAACTCGACGCCGGCATCGGCCGCACGGATGCCGACGTGATCCTGCTGGTAGCCAACTCCCGGTTGACGGTCGAGGATCCGTCCTACCGAAGCGCAGTCGACGATGCCGTTCGGCAGCTGCCCGCGGGCGAGGTCGCGACCGTCCGCAGCTACTGGTCCACGAAGTCGGCGTCGTTCGTCAGCGCCGACAAGCGATCGACCTTCGTGGCGATCACCGTCACGGATCCGAATACTCGACGTGAGCTATCAGCCTACGATCCGGTCAAGAAGAGCCTTACCACACAGGGCTATACCGTAAAGGTCGGCGGTTCAGCGGTCATCAACGACGACATCTCCGAGCGCGTGAAAGCTGATATCGGACGTGCGGAAACGATCTCGCTGCCGGTCCTGCTCGTGCTACTCGTCGTCATCTTCGGCAGCGTGGTATCGGCAAGCTTGCCTTTGCTCATCGGCGGAATCTCGATTCTGGGTGCCTTCACCGCGCTTCGCGTCATCAGCATCTTCACCGACGTGAGCGTCTTCGCGATCAACATCGTGACGATCATGGGACTGGGCCTGGCCATCGACTACGGACTGTTCATGGTCGGCCGCTTCCGCGAGGAACTGGCTGGCGGTGCCGACCCCGAGACGGCGACCCGGCGCACCTTGCAGACCGCCGGACGCACGGTCGCGATCTCAGCGGTGACGGTCAGTGTCGCGCTGGCCGGCCTGACCCTGTTCCCGCAGACCTTCCTTAGATCGATGGGATTCGGTGGCATCGCCGCCGTGCTGGTCGCCGCACTCGGCGCGGTCGTGGTGCTTCCCGCCGCGCTGGTGCTTCTCGGTGCCCGTATCGACAGGTTCCGGGTTCGACCGGCGCGCAGGGCAGCCCGCATCGGCGACCAGCACGGCTTCTGGTTCCGCCTCGCCCACAGCGTCATGCGCCGACCGGCCGGCTACCTTATCGCCAGCGGCCTCGTCCTGATCTTCCTGGCGCTGCCCTTCCTCAACGTCCGCTTCGGTGGCATCGACGAACGGGTCCTGCCCGCCGGTTCGCAGGCGCGCCAGGTTAGCGAGGAGCTGCGCACGGACTTCCCGCAGAGCGGCGCGAGCCCCATCATCGTGGCACTCCGGCTTGCCGCACCGCTGGAATCCGCTCAGGGGGAGCAGGCCGTCGCCAGGTACGTCAACGCGGTGCGGACGCTTCCCGGTGCGGCGGGCGCTCAGCTTCGCGCCGGCAGCGGGAACATCGCACGGGTAGAGGTCACCTACCCAGGTGCCTCGCTCGATCAGCAAGCCAAGTCGTTGGTGAGCAGGGTCCGATCGCTACCGCCCCGGCCCGGCATCCGGCAGGTGCTCGTCGGTGGCGAAACCGCGATGCTCATCGACCGGCTCGACAGCATCGGTGGCATCCTGCCGAAGATGGCCGGGCTGGTCGGAGTCGCGACGTTCGTGCTGCTGTTCCTAGCCTTCGGCTCGGTGCTATTACCGCTGAAGGCCATCCTGCTCAACATCCTCAGCCTCGGTGCATCCTTCGGCGTCGTGACCTGGATCTTCCAGGACGGCCATCTCGCCAACGTCCTGCACTTCACCCCGACCGGCGCGCTGGAAGCGACGCAACCCATCCTGGTGCTCGCCATCGTGTTCGGGATCAGCATGGACTACGAAGTCTTTCTGCTGTCCAGGATTCGCGAGCAGTACGACCTGACCGGCGACAACAGCGAGGCGGTTGCGGCCGGGCTACAGCGCACCGGAAGCATCATTACCTCGGCAGCGCTGCTGATCATCATCGTGATCGCCGCGTTTTCGGCCTCGTCCATCACCTTCATCAAACTCATCGGCGTTGCGATGGGAACCTCCATCGTCGTCGATGCATTGCTCGTGCGGATGATTGTCGTGCCGGCCGCGATGCGCTTGATGGGGTCCCTCAACTGGTGGGCCCCGACCCCGCTGCGACGGCTGTACGTCAGGTACGGGATCCGCGACGATGAAAGCTCCGAGAAGCCAGCTTCTATACCTTCTCTATCGCACTAGAGGAAAAAGATGGCGCAAAGGCTTGACAGCCGGCGTCCATCTTCCGTAGCTTTCAGTTCGTGAAGAGCCAAGTCCCCTTCGTAGCGCGTCGCTACGTGGACTTCAAGCAGACCTGCAGCGCAGTCTGTCGCTGACCTAGTCCCTGCTGCTCCTTTCGCATCCCCACCGCTCCACCGCGCCCCGCGCAGCTCAACTCCCTGCCTCGGGTAACCACTTCGTGACCGTATGCCTAGTAAAACGATCGAAATACAAGACAAGGATTCATTGTGAAGACAGCACTTTCCGCACGCGCAGTCGCCATTGCTGTTGCGGCGACGCTCGGGCTGACCGCCTGCAGCGCAACCGGCAGCGCGAGCACCAGTTCGGGTGAGACAAAGGTCTTGCGCTACCAGGGCTCGGCGAACGCGGTATCGCTACCCGAGCTCGCCGAGGCGCTCGGCTACCTCGGCGGCATCAAGCTCAAGTGGGTCGGTAACACTATTTCGGGACCGCAGGACATCCAGTCCGCGGCCACCGATCAGACCGACTTCGGCGGCGCCTTCTCTGGTGCCGTCGTGAAGCTGATCGAGGCCGGCGCACCGGTCACGGCCGTCATCAACTACTACGGCTCGGATGCGAAGTCGTTCTACGTCTTCTACGTCAAGGCTGGCAGCGCGATCCATACCGCCCGTGATCTCATCGGCAAGAAGATCGCCGTCAATACTCTTGGAGCGCATGCCGAGGCGGTCATCGACACCTACCTGCAGAAGAACGGTCTGACCCCGAGTGAGGTCAAGCAGGTCCAGCTGGTGGTGCTTGCGCCCAACAACACCGAAGAGGCGATCCGCAAGGGTCAGGTGGATGTCGGCGCGCTCAACGCTGTCCTGCAGGACCATGCACTTGCCGCCGGCGGCCTGCGGTCACTGTTCAGCGACTACCAGCTGTTCGGTGCCTTCGACGGTGGCCAGTACGTCATGCGCGATGACTTCATCAAGAAGAATCCGGACGCCTCGCGAACCTTTGTCACAGGAGTGGCGAAGGCCATCGAATGGGAACGGACGACTCCGCGCAGCCAGGTGATCGCCGAGTTCAGCAAGATCATCCAAGGCCGCGGGCGGAACGAGAGCACCAGCAACCTGCAGTACTGGAAGAGCGTCGCTATCCCTGCCAAGGGCGGCGTTATCACCGACCAGGACTTCGCGCAGTGGGGTCCATGGCTGCGGCAGAGCGGCATGGTCTCGGGAACCCTGACTCCGTCGAAGTACTACACCAACTCGCTCAACGCACTCGCGTCCGGCGGATGAGGACCGATGACTACCGAAGCCAAGATCAGCGTCCGTTCGCTGACGAAGCAGTTTGCGGTGCGACCAACCGGGCTGGATCCGGTCGGCGGGAACCTGACTGCGCTGGACGATGTGTCGATCGATATCGCAACCGGTGAGTTCCTGACCCTCGTCGGTCCGAGCGGTTCGGGCAAGTCCACGT
>JAVEES010000176.1 GCA_030840285.1 Pseudonocardiales bacterium | reverse complement strand
ATCGCGGATCTGCGCGAGGTAAAGCTGGTTCCGCGATCCAAGCGCGGTGCCGGAACGATGAACATGTACATCCACCTGGCCGGCAGCACGATGTTCGCGCACATCTCCGAGTTCCCGGTAGGTACCTACAAGAAGGCACACCGGCACGGCCCGGGCGCGCACATCTACACCCTCGACTCCACCGGCTACACCCTGATGTGGAAGGACGGCGAGGAGCCGACGCGTTTCGACTGGTCCGAAGGCAGCGTGATCTCGCCGTCGGCCGGCTACTGGCACCAGCACTACAACACCGGCTCGGAACCGGCGAAGTTCGTAGCGCTGCACGCCTCGATCGCCTTCGGCGGCGGCTCGGAGAAGAACGTCGAGCAGATCGACTTCCGCTACGAGGACTCCTTCCTGCGCGACATGTACATCGAGGAATGCCGCAAGAACGGCGTGGAAGTGAAGATGGAGAAAATCGACAAGTCCGATCACTGACCGCGATCAGGTCAGCTGAGCGAGGAGAAGGCTCTGAGCACGGACATCGGCGAGGCAGTCGGCAGCACTTCGGCCGTCGAGGCACCAGTGGGTTACCGCGAGTCGGAGCCGGCCTTCGGCTCCGATCTCGCGGTCTCGGCGCTGCGCAGCCTCGGCTACCGCTACCTTCCGATGAACCCGGGCTCGAGCTGGCGCGGCTTGCACGATTCGGTCGTCAACTACGGGGGAAACCGCTACCCGCAGCTGCTGCTGTGCCTGCATGAGGAGATCGCGGTTTCCCTTGCGCACGGCTATGCCAAGGGCAGCGGCCTTCCGGCGGCCGCGGCTGTGCACGACCTGGTAGGGCTGATGCACGCCTCGATGGCGGTGTACAACGCCGCCTGCGACCAGGTTCCGCTGCTGCTGCTGGGAGGTAGCGGTCCGGCTGATCCCACCAAGCGCCGTCCGGTGGACTGGATCCATACCGCCAGCAATCAAGGCGATCTGGTGCGCGAGTACGTGAAATGGGATGCCGAGGCCCTCGTACCTGAGGTGTTCGGCTCCACCATCTCGCGAGCTCACGCCATTTCCAGGTCCGCCCCGCACGGGCCGACCTATGTCAGCCTGGACGCCGAGGCCCAGGAGCGGGCGCTGGCCGGCGGAATCGACAGGCCGGCATTCGCGGGTACAGACGCCGAACTGCTCTATCCCGACCCAGCTTCAGTCCGGCGCGCGGCGGAATTGCTCAACTCCGCGGGTTCGGTCACCGTCGTGGCCGGTCGGCAGGTCCGAGATCCTGCCATGACGCCGTTGCTCGTCCAGTTGGTCGAGAAGCTCGGTGCCGCCTATCAGGACGAGCGAAACTCGGTCTGCTTCCCGACCGCCCATCCGCAGAACTGCACCGGCGACAAGTCCGTGGTGAGCTCCAGCGAGGTGCTGCTGTGCATCGGGGTCGGAGACGTTCCCGGCTTGCTGGCAGGGTCGAGCGAACCGGGGCGCACGGTTATCGAGATTTCCTACGGCGATCTCGGGCTGCGATCGTGGTCGCAGGAGCGGGGCCACCATCCGATTTCCGACGTGCGGCTGGTCTGCGATCTGACGCCGGGCGTCTCGGCGCTGTTGGCGGCGATCGGGGACGGCATCGATCCAGCCGAGCGGGCACAGCGGTCGGCCCGACTCGCAGAGCGTGTGACCGCTCTGCGGGCCAGGCAGCAGGAAGCAATCGCACGCCGTTGGGACGATCCCGTCATCTCACCGACTCGCCTGGTGGGGGAGTTGTGGCGTGCCGTTCGTGACCTGGACTGGATGCTGGTACTGCGCAATACCCGGAGCTTTCCCGAGGGTCTCTGGCAGTTCGAGGGCGTCGGGGACTATCTGGGTCACTCGGTAGGCGCCGGCGTCGGCTACGGGCCGGGCGCGATGGTCGGTGGCGCGCTGGCCGCCCGGGACCAGGGAATGCTGGGAGTCGGCATCATCGGTGACGGTGACTTCCTGATGGCCGCGGGAGCCCTGTGGACCGCGGTGCATTACCAGATACCGATGCTCCTGGTGGTCAACGACAATTCCTCCTTCTACAACGACGAGCAGCACCAGGCCGAGGTGGCCCGGCACCGGGCACGGCCCGCCGAGAATTCCTGGATCGGCATGCGGATGGACCAGCCACGCATCGATATCGCGGGCCTCGCAAGGTCATATGGCGCCTATGCGATCGATGCGGTGGACGATCCGGATCGGTTGGCTGCCAGCATGAGCGAGGCTCGCGAGGCTGCCCTGTCCGGAGCGGTTGCCGTCGTCCACGTCCACACCAGTCCAACCTGAGCGAGGGGTTCGTCATGCAAGCTGAGGCCATCCAGAGCGCTGAGTTGTTCATCGGCGGCAGCTTCCGACCGTCTTCCGGGGCGGATACTTTCGACACCATCGATCCGGCGACCGAACAACCGCTGGCAAACCTGCCGGAGGCAACCTCGGCCGACCTCGATGACGCGGTAGCCGCCGCCGTCGAGGCCCAGCGCGAGTGGCGTGCGGCACCGTGGCAACGCCGGGCCCGGACACTGCTGGCGATGGCTGAGGCTCTGGAGTCCCACGCCGAGGAGTTCGCGCGGCTGGATGTCTCGGACTCGGGCAACCCGATCGTGGCGATGCGCAACGATGTGACAGGCGGCCTTGCCGAGCTGCGCTTCTACGCTGGGCTGGCCTCGGAGGTGAAGGGTTCCACCCAGCCGGCGAGCGCCGATTCGGTCACCTTCACCGAGCGGACACCGTACGGCGTGGTGGGCCGGCTGGTGCCCTACAACCACCCGTTCAAGTCGGCGGTGGGCAAGATCGCGGCGCCGCTGGTCGCCGGAAATGCCGTGATACTCAAGCCTTCGGAATTCGCCTCGCTGTCAGCGCTGGAAATGGCCCGGGTCTGCAAGGACATCCTGCCCGCCGGCCTGCTGTCGGTGCTGACCGGTCAGGGGACCGGTGTCGGAGCGGAGCTGGTCAGCCATCCCACGGTGCCACGGATCTCTTTCACCGGATCGGTGCCCACCGGACGGGCGGTGCTGCGTGCGGCGGCCGAACACATCAAACACGTCACCGTGGAACTCGGCGGCAAGAACCCGTTCCTGCTGTTCCCTGACGCCGATGTGCGCAAGGCCGCGCAGGCAGCGGTCAAGGGTATGAATCTTGCCCGGTCCAGCGGCCAGTCCTGCCAGTCGACCTCGCGCATCTATGTCCACACCGACATCCGCGAGGCGTTCATCGACGCGCTGCTCGAGGTCGTCGCGAGCCTGCGGCTCGGCGATCCGCACGACGAGGCCACCGACCTGGGACCGCTGTCCTATCAGCGGCATTACGAGCGGGTACTCGACTACATCGAGCGCGGTCGCGCCGAGGGTGCCACCCTGCTGACCGGAGGTGGCAGACCGGCCGAGTTCGACCGCGGCTTCTACGTGGCGCCCACCGTCTTCAGCGACGTGACCGACGACATGACGGTGGCGCGCGAGGAAATCTTCGGACCTGTCATGAGCGTGCTGGAATGGACCGATCCGGCCGACCTGATCGCGCGCGCCAACGCCTCGCAGTACGGACTGACCGCCAACGTGTGGAGCGCGAACGCCTCGCAGGCTCTGCGCACCGCACGAGCCATAGAGGCCGGCTATGTCTTTGTGAACAGCCCCGGAAAGCGCCCGCTCGGCGCGCCGTTCGGAGGCTGGAAGGCAAGCGGCCTGGGCAAGGGTTCGACGATCGAGGAACTGATCTCCTACACGCGGGAGAAGGCCGTCACCATCGAGATCGGCGACTGACCCATCGAAACGGGCGAGACTGATCTGGCGCGCTAGCGGGTCTGGCGCGTTAACAGATCGAGCGCGCTAGCGGGTCCGGCGCGTTAGCGGATCCGGCGGGAGAACGGTCGCGCCCGCCGGCCCCCGCGCCGCCGCAATGCTTGTGCCACATCAGCCGCTGTCACGCTCGCCTCGCTACCGTCCCGCCCGGCCAGCTGCGCGTTCGCACAGGCGTCATCGACGAGGTCCAGGGCCGCGTCAGGCCGTCGGCGGTGCGTCCGGCCGCTCAGCCGAACGGCCGCATGCAAGGCCTCGTCGGTAATCCGCAATCCGTGAAATGCCTCGTACTGCGAACGCACGCCGCGCAGGATCTGCAGCGTTTCGGCCGGACTCGGTTCAGCTACCTCGATGACCTGAATGCGCCGGGCCAGCGGGCCGGTCGTGCGGACGTGCTCGCGGTAGAGAGCGGGCGTGGTGGCACCGATGACCGACAGTTCGTCGCGGGCCATCCCGGCCAGCAGCAGCGAACCGAGGTCGAGGCCACCTTCGGCCGCACCTGCCTTCACGATCAGGTGAAACTCGTCGATGAACAGGATGGTGCGGCGAGAGGCGTCAGTGACCTCGCCGAGCAAGCCCTGCACCCGCGCCTCGAACTCGCCGCGATAGCGGGTGTTGCCGAGCATGCTGGCCAAACTGACTGATACCAGCCGGACGTCGATCAGCTGGCGACCCACGTCCGCACGGGCGATGCGCATCGCCAGGCCTTCTACCAGCGCGGTCTTTCCCACCCCTGGCTCGCCGACCAGCAGGGGATTGCGCTTGCGCCGCCGAGACAGAACGCGGGTCAGCTCGTCGAGTTCCCGTTCCCGGCCGATCATCGGGTCGAGCCTGCCGAGCAGGGCCTGGCGGGTCAGGTCCTGGCCATGCTCATCGAGTTCGGCGACCGGGTCGGCGCCGTCGTCCTGCGTCGCGGTGGCAACGGCCGCCGCATCACGCAGGGATGATCCCGGCAGCGGCGGGAGGAAGTTGAGGATGGTGCCCGCGAGCGCCGCCGAGTTCGTCTCGCCCGGACGGGTGTCCAGCTCCTCGCAGGCGCGCAGCAGCTCGCTCACCTCGGGGGTGATCACGAGCTGGCCGTTGTCGGCGACGTGGAAACGATGGTTGCGACCGGGATGCCCAGCCGCCGGCGCCGCCGTCACACCGAGCTCGCGGACTACCCGATCGTCATCGATGCCGAGTGAACGCCAATGCCGCCGGATGCCTGGCTCGCGCTCGAGGATCGCGAGGGTGACGTGCTCGACCGTGATCTGGCGCCCGCCGCGGGCCCGGGCTAGCTCCTTGGCCCGGCGCAGCAGCACATCGCGGTCAGCGAGCGCGGAGTTCGGCTGCATTTTTCTCTAGCCAGGTCGCCGGATCGTGTGCGTAATCGCGCCAGTAGTCACCTGGCGCGGTTGTC
>JAVEES010000166.1 GCA_030840285.1 Pseudonocardiales bacterium | reverse complement strand
GACCGGGACTTCGAGGTCATCGCCCGCCACACCGACCTGAAGGTCCTGCCATGAAGTTGCCTGCCGCGGTCACAGCGCCGCTGACGCTCGGTGGGCGGATCACGGTCGACCCGCCGGTCGTGCTCGCTCCGCTGGCCGGGATCACCAACATCGCGTTCCGTCGGCTCTGCCGCGAATACGGGGCCGGCCTCTACATCTGCGAGATGATCACGTCCCGGGCGCTGGTCGAGCGGAATCCCAAGACGATGGATCTGATCCGTTTCGGCGAGGACGAGACCCCGCGCTCGATGCAGCTCTACGGTGTCGATCCTGCGATCGTCGGCAGGGCGGTCTCGATGATCGTCGAGCAGGATCTGGCTGATCACGTCGACCTGAACTTCGGCTGCCCGGTGCCCAAGGTGACGCGGCGAGGTGGCGGTTCCGCCTTGCCCTGGCGGATCAATCTCTTCCACGACGTGGTGAGTGCCGCCGTCCGGGCTGCCGGTGGTCAGGTTCCGGTCTCGGTGAAGATGCGCCTGGGTGTGGACCACGATCATCTGACCTATCGCGATGCCGCGCTGCGGGCCCAGGAGGCCGGCGTCGCCTACGTCGCGCTGCACGGGCGTACCGCGGTGGACTTCTACGGCGGCCAGGCCAACTGGGAACCGATCGCCGAACTGGCGCAGCTGCTCGACATCCCGGTGCTGGGCAACGGCGATATCTGGGAAGCCTCGGACGCTCTGCGGATGGTGGCCGAAACCGGCTGCGCCGGGGTTGTGGTAGGCCGGGGCTGCCTCGGGCGTCCGTGGCTGTTCGGTGACCTCGCCGCGGCCTTCGCCGGCACCCCGCGAACCCACCTGCCGGACCTGTCCGAGGTGGCGAAGGCGATGTTCCGGCACGCCGAGTTGCTCGTCGATTGGCTCGGCGCCGAGCGCGGTGTCGTCGACTTTCGCAAGCACGTGGCGTGGTACCTGAAGGGATTCGCGGTCCGCCGCGAGCTGCGCGCCGCGATGGCGATGGCCTCGAGCCTGGCGCAGCTGGATGACCTGCTGCACCAGATGGATCTCAGCCAGCCGTTCCCGCAAGCCGTTCTCGGACAGCCCAGGGGAAGAACCTCGGGCGCCCGTTCGGTCAATCTGCCCGAGGGCTGGCTGGCAGATCGCGAGTCCCGGGCGGTGCCCTTCGGAGCTGAACTGGAGAACTCCGGCGGCTGACCTCCCGAAGGGGGGTGGGTTAGGACACAACCGGTGTTGATCACAGGCGATTGAGGCAGACCGAAACGGCTTACAGAACCTAGGCTCGTCGGAACTCGTTCCTCGATCGAAACCCGGCGGTGGCGTGATGACGAAGTTCGTATACGACTTCTCCGAAGGCAACAAGGACATGAAGGAGCTGCTCGGCGGCAAGGGGGCCAACCTCGCCGAGATGACCAACATGGGGCTTCCGGTACCGCCCGGTTTCACCATCACCAGCGCGGCGTGCCAGGCCTACCTCGCCAGTGGGAACGAGCCGCCCGAACTGGCCGCGGAGGTTGCCGAGCACCTGGGCAGCCTTGAGAACCGGATGGCCAAGAAACTCGGTCAGTCCGATGACCCGTTGCTGGTCTCGGTGCGCTCGGGTGCGAAGTTCTCGATGCCGGGCATGATGGAGACGGTCCTCAACATCGGGCTGAACGACCAGTCGGTACGGGGCTTGGCCGCACAGGCCGACAACGAGCGGTTCGCCTTCGACTCCTACCGTCGACTGATCCAGATGTTCGGCAAGACGGTGCTCGGCATCGCGGGCGAGCACTTCGAGGACGCGCTGGACGCGGCCAAGGATGCCAAGGGCACCAAGAACGATCTCGACCTGGACGCCGAGGACCTGCGCAAGCTGGTCGAGGTCTACAAGCAGGTCGTCGTCGAGCAGGCCGGCCGCGAATTCCCGCAGGAGCCGCGCGAGCAACTGAGCCTGGCGGTGCGGGCGGTGTTCGAGTCCTGGAATGCGCCGCGCGCCATCCTGTACCGGCGCCAGGAGCGGATCCCGTCGGACCTGGGAACTGCCGTCAACATCTGCTCGATGGTGTTCGGCAACCTCGGCCCGGATTCCGGAACGGGGGTCGCCTTCACCCGAGACCCTGCCTCGGGCGCCAAGGGCGTGTATGGCGACTACCTGCAGAACGCCCAGGGCGAGGACGTGGTGGCCGGTATCCGCAACACCCTGGCGCTGGCCGACCTGGAGAACCTGGACAAGAAGTCCTACGACGAGCTGATGTCGATCATGGCGCAGCTGGAAGAGCATTACCGCGATCTCTGCGACATCGAGTTCACGATCGAGCGCGGCAAGCTGTGGATGCTGCAGACCCGGGTCGGCAAGCGAACCGCGGCCGCCGCCTTCCGGATCGCCACCCAGCTGATCGATGAGGGGCTTATCGACGACGCCGAGGCCCTGCAGCGGGTCACCGGCGCCCAGCTGGCGCAGCTGATGTTCCCGCGCTTCGACGAGAAGGCGCCCAAGAACCGCATCGCCAAGGGGATGAACGCCTCGCCGGGCGCCGCCACCGGCAAGGTGGTCTTCGATACCTACACCGCGGTGAAGTGGAGCCGGTCGGGGGAGAAGGTCATCCTGGTCCGTCGCGAGACGAACCCCGACGACCTGGACGGCATGATCGCCGCCCAGGGGATCCTCACCAGCCGCGGCGGCAAGACCTCGCACGCGGCGGTGGTGGCCCGCGGGATGGGCAAGACGTGTGTGTGCGGGGCCGAGGAACTCAACGTCGATACCAAGGGCCGGCACTTCACCACGGCGGACGGCACCGTGTTCCACGAGGGTGACGTGATCTCGATCGACGGTACGTCCGGCGAGGTCTTCGCCGGTGACGTGCCCGTGGTCGCCTCGCCGGTGGTGCGCTACTTCGAGGGCGAACTCGATCCCGCGGCGACCGGCTCGGATGAGGTCGAGGACATCGTGAAGGCCGTCCACCGGATCATGAAGACGGCTGACGGCGTCCGGCGGATGGCGGTGCGCGCCAATGCCGACACCGAGGAGGACGCGGCACGAGCTCGCCGCTTCGGTGCGCAAGGCGTCGGCCTGTGCCGCACCGAGCACATGTTCCTCGGGGATCGCCGCGCGCTCGTCGAGGCGCTGATCCTGGCCGACACCGATGAGGAGCGGGAGCGACAGCTGGCCGAACTGCTTCCCCTGCAGCGGCAGGACTTCGCAAGCCTGTTCGAGGCGATGGACGGCCTGCCGGTGACGATCCGGCTGCTCGACCCGCCGCTGCACGAGTTCCTGCCCGACATCACCGAACTGTCGGTCCGGGTCGCGGTTGCGGAGGCTCGCGGCGAGGCCCGCGAGGGTGATCTGCGGATGCTGCAGGCGGTGCACCGGCTGCACGAGCAGAACCCAATGCTGGGGCTGCGGGGCGTCCGGCTTGGTCTGGTCATTCCCGGCCTGTTCGAGATGCAGTCCCGCGCGATCCTCGAAGCTGCTGCCGAGCGGCAACGCCAGGGTGGCGTGCCTCGGGTCGAGATCATGGTTCCGCTGGTCGGGGCCGTCCAGGAATTCGAGGCGATCAAGGACGACATCATCAAGGTTGCCCGGGATGTGCGCGCCGAGACCGGGGTGCACCTGGAGTTCCTGGTCGGCACGATGATCGAGCTGCCGCGCGCGGCGCTCACCGCGGGCCAGATCGCCGAGTCGGCCGAGTTCTTCTCCTTCGGCACCAACGATCTGACCCAGACCACCTGGGGATTCAGCCGCGACGACGTCGAGGCCGCGTTCTTCTCCCACTACCTGGAGAAGGGCATCTTCGGGGTCAGCCCGTTCGAGTCACTGGACCGCGAGGGTGTCGGCGAGCTGGTCAAGATCGCGGTCGAGCGCGGGCGCGCGGTGCGTGCGGGGCTCAAGCTCGGGGTGTGCGGCGAGCACGGCGGTGACCCGGACTCGGTGCACTTCTTCCACGAGGTGGGGCTGGACTACGTCTCGTGCTCGCCGTTCCGGGTTCCGGTGGCCAGGCTCGAGGCGGGCCGCGCCAGCGGGGCGGGCGGCAGCGATTCTCGCTGATCCGAGACACGCGGCGTTGGGTTACGGTTTGGTTGCCGTGAGTAGTCTGTCGTAATTAGACGGTAGTCTCCCGACATGATCTTTCGCTCAACCCGGCCTCGTGCTGTGCTCGCGCTTTCTACGGTCCTGGCCGTAGCCGCCGCATTGGTGGTCCAGGCATCGTCGTCCGCCGCGGCACCGCTCAGCGTGACGCCGCCCAGCAAGGCACAGCACTATGTGACCGTGCCGGCCGACTCGGCGCCGCTTGAACTGACGATCGCGCTCACGCCGTCCTCGCGCAGTCAGCTCAAGGCGCTTGCGAGCCGGCGCACGAACGCCAGCAGCACGCAGCGGGCCGCCGATGTGGCCAAGACCGAACCCACCTCGGGCGCACGTGCGCAGGTGCGGTCGGCCCTGGCCAAGGGTGGCTTCTCGATCGTCAGCCAGTCGGCCTGGGAGATCAAGGTCAGTGCCACGCCCGCCGTCGTGCAGAAATTCTTCGGTGTGACCCTGATCGGCAGCGGCACCGACCGGCGAGCCGATCGCGCTCCCACGCTTCCCGCCGCGTTCGGCGGATACGTCACCGCAGTGCTCGGACTCGACCAGCGCGCGGTCTTCCACCGCCGCACCATCCCGATCGATGGCTCCGGCGGCCAGGTTGGCGCGTCGCCGTCTGACCTGCGGGCGGCCTACGGTCTCGGCCCCGCCGACACCGGCACGGGCGCCACTGTCGCGACCGTGCAGTTCTCGGGCTGGGACAAGAACGATCTGACGGCCTACGCCAGCAAGGTCGGCCAGACGGTCGCGGCCGGTCAGCTCACCGAGGTGGCTCTCGACAGCGCGAACCCGCGGGTACCTGACCAGGGCGGTGACCTCGAGGTCGCCCTCGACCAGGAGATGCTGCTGGCTGCCGCGCCGCAGGCCAAGCAGGTCGCCTATTTCGCGCCGAACTCGCTCGCCGGCAGCTATGACCTGTACACCAAGATCGCCAGCGACGTCGCGCCGCGGGCTCTCACCGCGATGAGTTCCTCGTGGGGTTTCTGCCAGAGCGCTGACGCGCCGGACTACGGCTACGAGGCCGCCGTCAGCGATGTGATCGCGCGAGCCGTCGCTTCCGGCGCCACCGCGTTCGCCGCGTCAGGCGACTCCGGCGCCGATGACTGCGGAGCAGGCGGCGGAGCGAGGGACGTCGACTTCCCGGCGGTATTGCCTCAGGTGGTCGCGGTCGGTGGGACGAGGCTCAACTCGACCGACAACGGAGTGACCTTCACCGAGACGGCCTGGAACACCCCGCCCTCGGGCAACGACCAGGGCGGCGCCTCCGGTGGCGGGTACTCGGCGACCACCCCGCGCCCGGCGTATCAAACGTCGCTGAGCTTGTCCGGCGTTCCCACGGACAAGCGACTCGTCCCGGACGTCAGCGCCACCGCCGACTACAACTCCTCCTACGGCCCCTACGCCTACAACATCGGCGTCGGCGGCGACACCCGGGTCGGCGGCACCAGCGTCGGCGCCCCGCTGATGGCCGGCGCCCTGGCTGCCCGCCTGACCCCGTCCGGCTGCACCAGCGGCATCGGGGACATCCACACCGCGCTGTACGGCAACCCCGATGCAGCCCACTTCAGGGATGTGACCCTTGGGAATAACAGCTTCCCGCCAGGCTCGGCCGGCTACAACGCGGCGACGGGTTATGACCTGGTGACGGGTCTGGGGTCGGTTCAGTGGGACGGCTTCACCGACGCACAGTTGCTGCCAGGCGGCGTGTGCCCGCTGGTGGTGACCACTAGCTACCTCGCGCCGAACGATCAGGCGAACGTCGGGCAGGCAATCTCGTCGGTAACCCTCCAGGAGGCCGGCGGTACGGGTCCCTACACCTGGTCGGTGCTGGCAGGTTCGCTTCCCCCCGGCGTGAACCTGAACTCCGGCGTGGTGTCCGGCACTCCCACTGCCGCCGGCAGCTACGCCGTCACCCTGCAGGTAACCGATTCCACCGCGGGCACGCAGCGAACCGCCAGCCGCAGCTTCACCCTCACGGTGAAGTCGCCCGCCGGCCGGTTCACGCCGACCGCGGCACACCGGGTGTTCGACAAGAACATCAGCACGACCGCTTACCCCGTCTCGCTGATCGGCAACGGGGTGCCGACCACCGCACGGGCCGTCGCCCTGAACCTCTCGGTCTCGCAGTCGACCGCCGCCGGTTACCTTCGCCTGACGCCCTACAAGAAGGACGCGGTCGTCTCGAGCATCAACTACGCCAAGGGCCAGGCGATCACGAACTTCGCGGTCGTGGGCCTAGCCAACGGTGCCGCTCAGATCAAGGTCAACACCGGCATCGCGCGCGTCGCGGTTGACGTCCTGGGCTACTACGCCGACGGCGCCGGCTCGACGTTCACGGCGCTGCCGCAGCGCCGGGTCTTCTCCAAGACGATCAGCACCACCGCCTATCCGGTGGGCTTCGTGCCCTCGGCCGGGGTTCCCGCCAGCGCGACGGCGGTCGTGGCAAACGTGGGTATCGCCAATCCCAGCACGTCGGGCTACCTGCGGGTGACACCGTACAAGCGGGACACGACGGTGCCGACGCTCCAGTTCACCAAGGGCGTCGCCACGTCCAATCTCGTGGTGGCCGGACTGGTCAACGGCGCTGTGCAACTGAAGCTCTCGGGCGGTACGGGCCTGGCGTTCATCGACATCATCGGCTACTACGCACCGGGATCCGGACTCAGCTTCGTGTCGATGCCGACCACCCGGCTGTTCACCGGAACCATCGACTCAACGGTGCAGAGCCTGGACTTCACGTCCTCTACCCAGATCCCGCTGACTGCCAAGGCTGTTGCCTTCAACATCGCGATTTCGAGCGAGACGGCGAACGGCTACCTGAAGATCACGTCCTACAACCAGGCTCCGACGGTCTCCACTCAGCAGTACACCGCCCGCAAGACGGTAGCTGCGTTCGTCATCGTGAAACTCACCGGCGGAATCGCTGACTTCAAGCTGTCGGCCGGTACAGCCAGAGTCGACCTCGATGTGGCGGGTTACTACAACTGACAGGTAGGCCAGCCCGCGGCGCCGGGTAATCTCGCAGAGTGCCTGGTCGCCTGTTCCGTATCGCCGCCGCGGCGGGGGCAGCGGCTCGGGCGGCGGCGAATCAGCGTCGCAGCGCCAGCGACGAGCAACGCGCTCTCGGCGCGACCATCGGCCGGCGCGAGGGCCCGACGGTCCTGCCTAGCACCGACGTCGTGCAGAGCATCGTGGCCGACTACGGGCTGAAGTCGCTGATCGACGACGACGGCGACCTGGCCGTGCGATGGGAGAACTACAGCGTCTACTTCTTCCACTACGGCCAGGACGAGGAGGTGCTGCAGGCGCGGCTCTATCTGAACCGGCGATTCGACGTCGAAACCCGTCCAACGCTGGCCCTGGTGCTTGATGACTGGAACCGCAGCAAGCTGTTCCCGAAGGCCTACACGGTGCTCCCCGACGACGGGCTGGTCGGAATCTGCGCGGAGCAGGCCTTCGATTTCGAGGGCGGCACCAGCCGCGAGCAGCTGGTGTTCACTGTCGGCATGTGGCTGCAGAATCTTCAGCAGTTCGCCGACTGGATCGAGGAGCACGTCTGAGCGCCCGGCGACTCGGCCACGCAGATTCGGCCGGCTACGCAGACTCGGCCGGCTACGCCTACTCGGCCGCCGACGAACAGCGATGGGTCGTTGAGGACGGCAAGCGGGGGCAGTATCCGGCTTCGCAGGCCGCAGCCGATGGGCGCGGAGCGTTTCAGCGCGACCGTGCGAGGGTGCTGCATTCCTATGCCTTTCGCCGGCTGGCCGACAAGACACAGGTCGTCTCGCCCGGCCAGGACGACTTTCCCAGGACCCGGCTCACCCATTCACTCGAGGTCGCCCAGATCGCGCGGGAGATGGGGGCCGCCCTCGGCTGCGATCCGGATATCACCGACACCGCGGGCCTGGCCCATGACCTAGGCCATCCGCCGTTCGGCCATAACGGCGAGCAGGCGCTGGACGACGTCGCCGATCGCATCGGCGGCTTCGAGGGCAACGCGCAGACCCTGCGCATCCTGACCCGGCTCGAAGCCAAGGTCGTCGATCCGGATGGGCTTCCGGCGGGGCTCAACCTCACCAGGGCGGCTCTGGACGCGGTGTGCAAGTATCCCTGGCCGCGCAGCCTTCCGGCGCGCAAGTTCGGGGTGTACAGCGAGGATCTGCCGGCCTTCCGGTGGCTGCGCGAGGGCCGGGAAGACGGTGAGCGATGCCTGGAAGCCCAGGTCATGGACTGGGCCGACGATGTCGCCTATTCGGTGCACGACGTCGAGGACGGCGTCCATTCCGGCCATATCCGGCTGGCGGCCATCGACGATTCTGAACTAGACGAGCTGTGCGAGCTGGCCGCGACCAACTACTCGTCCCGTCCGGCTGGCCAGCTCGCGGCCGCCCTGGAATCGTTGCGCCGGCTGCCGGCCTACCAGGATCTGGCGGGCTATGACGGCTCCTATGGCGCCCAGGTGGCATCCAAGCGGGCGACCAGCGAGCTGACGGGCAGGTTCACCGGTGCCGCCGTCGTGGCGACCCGTGAGCGCTACGGCGAGCGCGCCCTCGGCCGGTATGCGGCCGGGCTGGTGGTGCCCGAGCGGGTGGCCGACGAATGCGCGCTGCTGAAGGCGATCGCGCTGCGCTACGTCATGCGGCGGGCGGGGGTCTCCGATGTCCTCACCACCCAGCGCAGGACTCTTCGCGAGCTGGTGGCGGCGCTGGTCGAGTCCCGGGGAACCCAGCTCTCGCTGGTGATGCGTCCGCAGTGGGACGCTGCCCCGGACGAGGACGCCAGGCTTCGTGTCGTCATCGATCAGGTCGCCCAGCTGACCGACTCCTCGGCAGTTGCCTGGCACCGCCGGCTGTGCGGGCCGAAGCGCTAGCCGGCGGCTCGTAGACTCGCGGTCATGGCCGGACGGATTCGCGACGAGGACATCGCGGCCGTCCGTGACAAGTCCCGGATCGACGAGGTCATCGGCGAGCACGTCCAGTTGCGCAACGCCGGCGGCGGCAACCTCAAGGGCATCTGCCCCTTTCACGACGAGAAATCACCCTCACTGTCGGTGTCACCCGCGCGCGGCCTGTTTCACTGCTTCGGCTGTGGCGCCGGCGGCGACGTCATCCGCTTCGTCGAGCGGATCGAACACCTGTCCTTCACCGAGGCCGTCGAGAATCTGGCAGCCCGAGCCAACATCCAGCTGCGCTACGCCGAGGGCAGCACCGGCGCCGCCCGGCCGTCCGGTCAGCGCGCCAGGCTGGTCGAGGCGCATGCGCTCGCCGCGGCGTTCTATGCCGATCAGCTCAATTCGCCGGAGGCCAAACCGGCTCGCGACTTTCTCGACGAGCGTGGCTTCGACGCCGAGGTCGCCCGCCAGTTCGGATGCGGCTACGCGCCCGCAGGCTGGGACTCGCTGTCGAAATACCTCATGGGACGCGGGTTCTCACCGGCCGAACTGACCCTGGGCGGGCTGTCCAAGCAGGGCAGCCGTGGCTCCTTGATAGATCGCTTCCATCGCCGGCTGCTCTGGCCCATCAAGGACGTCAGCGGGGACGTCGTCGGCTTCGGTGCCAGGCGGATCCACGACGACGACCGGATCGAGGCGAAGTACCTCAACACGCCTGAGACCCCGATCTACAAGAAAAGCCAGCTGCTCTACGGCATGGACATGGCCAAGCGCGAGATTGCCAAGCAGCACAAGGCGGTGGTGGTCGAGGGCTACACGGACGTGATGGCCTGCCACCTGGCGGGCGTCACCACCGCGGTGGCGACCTGCGGTACCGCGTTCGGCACCGAGCACATCGCCGTGATCCGCCGGCTGCTGATGGACAACGACGCCTTCACCGGCGAGGTCATCTTCACCTTCGACGGGGACAACGCTGGAATGAAGGCCGCCGAGCGGGCCTTCGCCGACGAGCAGAAGTTCATGGCGCAAACCTTCGTGGCGATCGAACCGACCGGCAAGGACCCGTGCGAGCTCAGGCAGTCCGGCGGTGACCCGGCCGTGCGCAGTCTCGTCCAGCAGCGGGTGCCGCTGGTGGAGTTCGTGCTTCGGGCCACGGTCAAGCGCTTCGATCTCGACTCGGCCGAGGGTCGGGTGGCGGCTCTGGACAAGGGCGTCCCGCTGGTGGCGATGATCAAGGATCACGCGCTGCGCGACGAGTACGCCCGGCGGCTGGCCGGTTATGTCGGCTTGGACGACCCGAACCGGCTGGTGGCACGAGTACGGGGGATGGTCCGCGCCGGTGAGCGCGGTGCCGCGGCTCAGCAGGGCTCTCGCGGGACAGGCGCTGTATCGCAGGCAGCCACGCCTTCTTCGGGTGTACCGGCGATGCTGGCCCGGACCGAGCGCGAGGTGATGAAGGCTGCTCTGCAGATCCCCGAGTCGATCGGCAAGCAGTTCGACGAGCTCGGTGAGGGCGCGTTCCTGGTGGCTGTGCACCAGCAACTGCAGGGCGCGATCGCGGCGGCCGGGGGAGCCGCAGCGGCCACCGGTGGGGCAGGCTGGGCGCAGCTGGTTTCTGAGCACCTGCCGCCTGAGTCGGAGGCACGTGCGGCGGTCAACGCCTTCGCCGTTGAGCCGCTGCGTACCGGTGCCGATAGTCAATTGCCCTATGCCGAGGCGATGGTGAACAGCCTCGCCGAGCAGGTTCTATCGCGTGAGGTGATCCAGCTGAAGTCGAGGGTCCAGCGACTGGATGCGGCGGCCGACGCCGAGGAGCAGGGGCGACTGTTCGCCCAGTTGATGCACCTGGAACAGAGACGTCGGGAGTTACGGGCCCGGGCAATCGGAGGAGATGCGTAGTGGCTCTGCTGTCCCGGTGGCCCCGTCCGCCCGCGTCGTTTCGCTCGCTGCTGCAAGGCAACGAGCGGGTGGTCGGCGCCGCCGCCACCACCGACTCGTTCGTGGTCGCGACGCAGTTGGGACTGTGGCTACCCGAGCCGGCCGGCGAAGGGTGGCGCCGCATCGGCTGGGATCGCATCGTCAAGGCAACCTGGCAGGACGGCCGGCTGGAGGTCGTCGAGGGCGACCTCGGTGCCGACGGCGTGGTGATCGATCGTCCGGCGGTATCGCTGGCGCTGGTCGAACCGGCCAACCTTCCCTCGGTGGTTCGCGCCCGCGTGGAGGGCAGCATCGCACGCTCGGAGCAGGTCAGCGTGCCGGGCGGAACCGGACGGGTGGTGGCTAGGCGGGTGCCCGGCGTCGATGGCCTCAGCTGGACGGCGCGGCTGGATTCCGGCACGCCCGATTCCCCCGCCGCGCGCGAGGCCCTGGCTGACTATCGCCGTCAGGCGGTCGAGTCGGCCACGGCAGCGTCGTTCCCCGACTGAGTCTCGCTGTCCTCGCCGTGAGCGGGTGCTGGCGTCAGCCCGTCAAAGGGGGCGGTGGCCGTTCACGGCCGTTCCAGCGGTGGCGGGCTTCTGGCTGGCGTGAATCAGCGGGACCTTCGCGGCCAGCCGGTCCTTGGCGCGAGAGGCCACCTCGGCGGCCTGGGCCTGCAGGACACCCGCCGTGGACTGGATGGTCTGGCTGCCGGCGACTCGGCGGGCCAGCGCGACGAGATCCTCATAACGCTCGCGACCGGCGCGGGTTCCGAGGACGTAGCCGACGAAAACACCGAGGAGGAAAGATGGCTTCATGGCGGACGGACCTTTCGTCGTATGGTCGGTCCAGTGTGCCACCGGAGCCGGGCCGTGGCTCGGGCAGCGCGGCCGATGGGTTATCCTTCTACCCGCTGCCTCGTCGGCCCTCGGGCGGGTGCGGAAGCGTGTCGGTCCCCCATAGCTCAATTGGCAGAGCATTCGACTGTTAATCGAAGGGTTTCTGGTTCGAGTCCAGATGGGGGAGCTGAAGGCCCCGCGATCCGGGGCCTTCGTCATCTATATTCGCCCGCGCCGATCGCGTATCCAACCGGTGCACCGAGGGCAAGGCTGCTCAGTCTCTATGTCCTTACGGACGAGCGAGGATGATTGTCTTTCCCCTACGTCGTTCGGTCGGGTTGAGGGCGGTGAGGGCATCGTCGAGTGTCGAGATGGTACCGATGTTCGTCCGCAGTCGTCCGTCTCGCACCCGCTGGACGATCTCGGTCAGCTGAGCGCGATCGGCTTCGACAACGAAGTCAATCGCCAGGCCGTCGACAGGTCGTGCCTCGGGCGGGGCAACGACGGTCACCAAGATCCCTCGTGCCTTGATCAGGGCAGCGGACCGCCGCTGGACATCGCCGCCGATGACATCGAAGACCAGGTCGACGCTCCCGACATCTTCCAGTGCATCCTTCTCAAGATCGACGAACTCGTTCGCGCCGAAGTCGAGTGCTATCTGCCGGTCGGCGGCACGTCCGGTACCGATCACGTATGCGCCGGCCTCCTTGGCCAGCTGTGCCACCATCGAACCGACCGCGCCAGCCGCGCCGTGCGCGAGGACGCTCTGGCCGGCCTGAAGGCGCCCGTGCTGAAACAGTCCCTGCCACGCCGTCAGCCCCGAGATCGGCAGGCTCGCGCCGACCGTGAAGTCGACGTCCCCCGGCAGCGCCGCGAGGTTACGTGCCTCGATCGCCACGTACTCGGCCAGGGTGCCGTCGCGATGCCAGTCAGCCAGGCCGAAGACCCGCTGCCCCACCGACAGCCCCGTCGTGCCATAGCCGAGCTCGGTCACCACTCCGGCCAGCTCGTGCCCGAGGATCGAGGGTGTCTTGTCACGGCCTGCGCGATCGATCCAGGTCGAAGGCCACTCGAGCTCAGTCGGGACGAATCCCGACGCATGAATCTCGACGATCACGTCGTTGATCGCCGGCGCAGGCTCCGGTCGCTCCTCCAGCGTCATCCCCGCCGCTCCCGCAGCCTGATCCTTCACCACAATCGCCTTCATCAGGCACCTCCGTATATCCATGTCTCACTGACACTGCATTTCAGCTCTACCACTACTTAGTGACGCCGGAGCTCGACGTCTTACCGACCGACGCGACCTTTCTCGTTCGACGGATGCGGCCCGCGAACGCCCGACGCGTGAAGCCGGACGCTGGCTGGCTTATGCATCTTCGACGATCTAGCACGTAAGACCCGCTGCGTAGCTGTCACTCACTAAGGGACCCCATCTGGGGCTCTAGCGAACAAGCTGACTGCGGCACGCGCCGCATCGAAAAGGAGTGAAGAAGCATGGGTAATTTCGAGGGCCGTAAATTGATTCTCGCCGGCGGCAGCAGCGGCATGGGACGGCAGAGCGCTGAAGACGTGGTCGCCGCAGGCGGCTCAGCAGTAATCATCGGCGCAATCAGGCCCGCGTAGACGATACGGTCAACGCCCTCTCCCAGAACGGCAAGGCATGGGGCATCAGCGCCGATCTTGGTAACCGCGACGATGTCAGCCGTGTCCAGGACACGCTGGCTTCCGAGCATGCTGACGCCACCTTGTTCGTTAACGCGGCGCACCCACATCCTGCGGCACGCGGCGGAACTGATCTACGTCAACGGTGTCCACGCGACGAACAACGAGCTGCTCCGCAGTGCCGCAGGCATCAGCGGATCGCAGCTCACCCACTACTTCCCGAACAAGGAGAGCCTCGTCCTGGCCGTCATCGAATGGCAGGCGGACAGCGTCCTCGGATTTCACCGGAGCGAACGGTTCGCGGGCTTCGACAGCGTCGACGCTTTTCAGGACTGGGCGGACTTCTACATCCTCTCCGGTCGCCCGTTCGAGGACGGTTGTAGCCTCGGCGCGCTCGCTAGCGAGATAGTCAAGACCGATCTCGACATTCACGACCAGCTCGCGCGCGCCTTCGAGCAATGGCGAGACATCTTCCGTGAAGGACTTGAGCGGATGAAGCGACTCGGCCGCATCGACGCATCAGCTGACCCAGTGCGACTCGCCCACATGTTCGTCGCCGCCTACCAAGGGGGCATGCTGCTGGCTCAGATCGCCCGCGACATCACGCCGCTGAGGGACTCGCTCTACGCGGCCGTCGACCACCTGCGGACGTTTGCTCTGGCGCCCGATGGCGCCAGCGACTCCTAGCCCGGGTGCCTGGCTGCTATGTCGGACGCTGTCGGATCATGGGCAGTGCCATGCAACCGGGTGCCGGTGTCGCGCGTCTTATATGAGTGGGAGTGCGACGTATCGAGTTCCGGATATCGGCGGCTCAAGAAGAAAGGGCAATGAGCGAGAGGCTCAGAAGTCGTCGATTCGGCTGGTGGCCAGGGCCCCAAGCGGTGCTAGCGGCCGCCTTCGAAGCGCCAGCCGGAAGCCAACTTCGCGAACAAATCATGCACAGTGCGCGCATCATCTAGTGGTCCGGAGTTTGTGCGCCATGTGGGAAGGACCGTTCGATGAAAGCGTTGCAGTTCACGGCCTACGGTGATCCAGAGGTGCTGCGCTGGGTAGAAGCCCCTGAACCGCATGCGGGGCCGGGACAGATCCGGGTCGCGGTGCGGTCGGCGAGTGTGAACCCGATCGATTGGAAGGTCCTGTCCGGCGCGCTGGCCGGCGGCGAGCCGCTGGCGGGTCCTCGTTACCTCGGCTTCGACGCGGCTGGTGTGGTGGACGAGGTCGGTGACCAGGTCGTCGGGGTGTCCGTCGGCGACGAGGTGTTCGGGCGCGGTGCGTCGACGCAGGCGGAGTACGCGGTGTTGGACTCATGGGCCCTCAAGCCGCCGTCGGTCGACTGGGCGCTGGCGGCTGCGGCAGGCGTGGCCGGCGAAACCGCCGAACGCGGTTTGCGGCTGCTGGGCGTGAGCGCCGGGGACACGCTGTTCATCGACGGCGGGGCGGGTGGCGTGGGCGCCGTGGCCGTGCAGATGGCGCTGGCCCGTGGCGCCACTGTGATCGCGTCGGCGGGTCAGGCAAACCATGACTACCTTCGCGAGATCGGCGCGACGCCGGTCCTCTATGGCGACGGCGTCGCTGCCAGGGTTCAGGCCGCGGCCGGCGGCAAGGTCCAGGCCGTGTTCGATGTCGCGGGCAGGACGTCGATCGAGGAGCTGATCAGCGTGGCGCCCGAGCCGTCCCAGGTCCTGAGCATCGCCAATTTCAGCGCAGCGCAGGCCGGCGCTCGGGTGACCGGCGGCGGCGACGACAGTCGCCCGATGGAGGCTCTGGCGCAGGTTGCCGAGCTTTTGGAACAGAACAAACTCGTGATTAAGGTGCAGACGTTCCCGTTCGACCGCGCCGCCGAGGCCTACCGCATCAGTCAGTCAGGCCACCTGCGGGGCAAGCTGGTCCTAGTTCCCTAGGGCGTGGGGTCGGGGTACGTGCCGCCGAAGATGTCGCTGTTTCCGAAGTTCGCCGGGCAGTCTTGCTGTGGTGCCGGCCGCGGGACGCTGGTGTCACCGGTCTCCAGCGCGAATCGCCATGCGTCGATGGCCGGGCAGTCGGCGGCGTTGCGGGCGTCGTTCCACACGGCCCCTCCGTACGTCCGGGTCGCGACGGCATAGACGTAGTCACCCAGGAACTCATCCGCCAGCGCGTTGGCGCTCGAGCCTCGTGGATCGCCGGGTGGACTTCGGTGCAACTCGGTGAAGGCGCCGGTGGCGGTGCCAGGACTCGTCGAGGAGTCGGCGTGCTTCACCACGCCGACCAGTGCGCGGGGACTGGTCGTGTCCGTGCGGTACGGGGTGGTGAATGCGTTATAGACGACGTAGACGTCCGTTCCGTTAGGCGAGATCGCGGGAGCGGCGTAGTACCCACGGTCACCGGCGGTTTCGATGGCCCGGGGCGCTGACCAGGTCGATCCGCGGTTGGTGGACTCGGCGAAGTACACGTGCGGGGCGGTGATCGTGCCGCTGACGTAGCTCATGACGATTCGGTCCGTCGCGTCGGCTCCGGTGGGTGCACCGTTGGCGATGTCGACGCTGGGCGCGGGAGCCAGGTCGCTGCGCGCGCCCGCGACACCGTCGATCACCGGTCGTCCCTGCACCGGGTCCAGGACGCCGGGCTGGGTGACCGGGCCGACGACTGGCCGCGGAGCTGACCAGGTGGCTCCGCCGTTGGAGGAGGTGGACATCAGCTCGAAGGCCTGGTGGCCCAGCGATGACGCCGTCCCGACACCGAAGACGTAGGCGTTGCCGCGGCTGTCGGTGCGCACGGTGCAGCCGTCCGTGGGGTTGCGCTGACTGTTGTTCGCGGCTCCCGAGATCTGGTGCTGCGTCCAGGTGTTACCGCCGTCGCGCGAGACCGCGACCTGCAGCGGGGCCGGTGCGGCGTTGCCCTTCTCCTGCCCGCGGAACGCGGCCCAGCAGACGTAGGTCGTGCCGAAGAAACGGCTCGAGGAGGCATTGTCGGCCCAGACCTGCTCCTTGTCGGAGAAGGTGGTCGAGGACTGGCGGGAGATCACGACTGGCGCCTGCCACGCGTTCGCGTCGCCCGCAGCGGCCGCTTGAGGGTTGTCGGTGCGCGACACCGCGATGGCCTCGAATCCCTTGAACGTAGCCTCCGAGCGGGTGGCGCCCACGTTCGACGTCAGGTTGGCGTAGTAGAGCCGGGACCCGTTGGCCCAGCTGAAGGTGCCGTCCGCACCCGGGCGCGGGCCGAAGGCCACTGCCGGGTCACCGTCGGACGCCAGGCCGTTCTCGTAATACTTCGGCAGGGTTCCGATCGGGCCCACCTGCGGCGTGCACGGCGGGTCGCTCGGCCCCACGACGCCGAGGCAGCCACGAGCGGTCAGGCCGGTGTAGGTCGGCTGCGTCCAGGTAGTGCCGGAATCGAAGGAGAAGTACACGCCGGATACGCCGACCCCAGGGGTGAAGGGGCAGGTCGTGTCGTCGGCGGCGTTACAGGCCTCCATGTCGATCTCGTCGTTGGAGCCGGCCACCATCACGTTCGGCTGATGCGCGTCGACGGCGAGCGCGGGCTCATTCTGCTTGTTCTGGCTGAACGGCGTCGGCGGGCTGCCGACGCTGACCCTCACATCGGGGGCGAGCGCTGAGGCCGGCGCGGCCCCTAGCCCGACCATGGCCACTGCCAGAACAAGCACTGAAAACACCGACCGAACCC
>JAVEES010000158.1 GCA_030840285.1 Pseudonocardiales bacterium | reverse complement strand
CGCCGCCGATGATCCGGACTCTCCCCCGTACCCCCGAATCACCGGCCGCGCTGTCGTGAAGTCTAGGTTATCTCGATCTTGGTCCAGCACCGGGGTGTGTTCGCGTCACCAGGTGCTAGGCGGCGGTCCCGACGGCGAGATCGATGAGCCCGCGGCGAACAGCGGCGATGAGTGCCTGGGTGCGGCTGGTGGCTTCGAGCTTGTCGTAGAGCCGGGCGACGTAGGTCTTGGCCGTCGACAGGCTGACGTAGAGCGTCGCCGCGATCTGGGGAACAGACTTGCCCGCATAGAGCAGCAACAACACCTCGCTCTCGCGCTTGCTGAGGACGACGGGTTGTGGAGCGTGGGTGCGGCGGTGCATAGCCGCACCGAGGCCGTTGGCGCTGAACGAGAGCGGCGATACCGCCGAGTGCCGGATGGCTTCGATGATTTCAGCGACCGAGGCATCCTTGCCGACGAGCGCCGACGCTCCGGTATCCAGCGCGCGAAACATCACCTCGTCGTCGTCACCGCGCTCGGTCAGGATCACGATGCCGAGGTCGGCGCGCCGGTCTCGAAGTTGGCGAGCCAGTTGCAAGCCGGTCATATCGTCCAGCGTCACACCAACGCTGACAACGTCGGGCCGCACGGCTTCAATCAGGGTCAGCGCCTCCGTCCCCAATCCCGTCTCGCCGACGGACAGGATGTCGCCCTCGCAGTCGGCGAGCCGGGCCAGGCCTGAACGGGTGACCGGGTGGCTCTCCACGACGACCAGCCTGATGGCGCCCGGACGGGCCGAATGGACGCTTGGTTCGGATGCCTCGATGAGATCCGAGTTCTGTGCATTCATGTTCCCCCCGAAACACGTGCCCCGACTGGATGTTGCCGTCGGGTGTAGCTATCGCATGTGAGGTATACGTTTGCCCAGCAACTAAAGCATGAAGACTCTGTGAGTGAACGGGACCTTGGTCCTATCTTTAACCGCGTGTGCAGACCGTTACCTGCCAAAAGGATTTATGCTCCGAAGCTCGCGAACCAGCCGACGGGAAGCTGTCGATGGTGACGAAACCGAGAACTCGGGCGCTTATCTCGAAGAAGCGCTTATCTCGGAGCAGTGGTAGCAGTCGGGAGCGGCATGGATGCGGGAACGGGCGAACGCACAGCCATAACGGTCTTCGTCGCGGGCGGCCATGAGCTGACCAGGCGTGGCATCGCCGCATTGATCGCCGACGAAGCCGATCTCGTCCTTGCCGGCCAGGGCGCATTCGGCCCTCATCTGCTGACCCGAATCGCATCAGGCCGGCCGGATGTGGTGGTGATCGGCATGGGCGCTTCCAGTCAGGACGGTGTGCAGCTATGCCACGACGTCCGGACCCGGCTTCCGGACAGCGCCTGCATCCTGATGACCGAGCCGAGCGACACGTCCGGATCACGCGTCGCGGGCAATGCCGGAGCGGCCGCCTGCCTTCCGACCACCGTGCCGGCAGCCACCTTTCTTCGAGCGCTTCGCGGCGTGGCCAGAGGCGACAAGATCCGCCGCTACGACGACGTCCGGGTGCCGGAGCGGCAGAGCGGGCGATTGGCGAACCCTCGTACCAGCCTGACTGAGCAGGAACGTCGCATATTCGCGCTCATCGGCCAGGGCAAGACGAATCACGAGATAGCGGTCTCGCTCGTGATCGCCGAGAAGACAGTCAAGAATCACGTCACTGCCATTCTCAGCAAGCTCAACCTGACGAGCCGCACCCAGGCCGCGATCCTCGCGAGCGGCTCCACCGAGCCCTGAGGCGCTGCCAGCTAGCGGCTGCTGGCTTCGGCGTCGGCGATCCGTGCGGACAGCGCTCGCAAGCCTCGGTATGCCGAACTACGAACCGCCCCGGGCCGCTTGCCCAGCACGAGCCCGGCCGTTTTCGCGTTCAGCCCCATGACTGCACGTAGCAGCACCGCTTCCGCCTGATCCTGCGGCAGCGTTGCGATCAGCCCGAGCGCTGCACGCGTGGCAAGGGATTCCAGGGCTGAGGCGGCCGCGTCGTCGCCTCGAGGATGTTCGAGCAGCTCCTCCACCCGCAGCGCGGCAACGGGTCGGCGGCCACGGGCACGCAGGTGGTCCAGGGCGCGATGCCGGCCGATCGTGGTGACCCAACCCCGAAAGCCGTCGCCGTCGCCGCGGAACGTGGTCAGATCACGGCAGGCCTGTGCCCAGGTCTCCGAGGCGACGTCCTCCGCCTCGACGGGGCCGACCAGCGCGGTCAGGTAGCGCATCAGAGCTGGCTGGATGGCTCGGTAGACCGCGACGAACGAACGCTCGTCACCTTCGAGCATGCAGTTGACGGTGTGGGTGAACCTGGCACCACCGGTAGGCGGACCCGCGGGCAGTCGCGAAGGCGGCCCCAGACGCTCCGTCATAGCCACCCCCCGGCTCCTCGCGAACTGTCTTACCACGATCCGCGAGTCTCAACCACGCCCAAAGCGGGTTAGGCGGCGGGCTGCCTGCTCCGGAACTCCATCGCGATCTCGTCCATCGTCGCGAACCACACGCCGTCGTGCCCGATGATGTGCTCGAGAATGCCCCGCAGCATCCGCATCCGGTGCAGCCGCCCCATGATCTCGGGATGCATCGTCAGCACGTAGCAGATATCGCCGCTTTCCTCATAGGCACCATCGAAGTCGCCCTGCCAGATCTCGGCCACCTTGGACGGACCTGACAGGCCGACGCGATAGGTCGGAAAATAGGAGAACATGAAGTGCGAGGCGTCGGTGAGTTCCCAGGCCCCAGGGACCTCGACGATGTCAGTGCGCCGCCCCGCGTCGTGAACCCAGTAGGGTCGGTCGGCTCCCAACTGGCTGGCGTCGTAGCGGATTCCGTATTCCGACAAGAGCCGGTAGGTCGACTTGGACAACTCCCAGGACGGTGACCGGTAGCCGGTGGGCACCCGGCCGGTGACCTTGAGCAGGGCTTCCAGACCGCGCTCGATCATCACCCGCTCCTCGGCCTCGGTCAACATGGTCGGTGGCTCGTGCAGATAGCCGTGGTGGCCGATCTCGTAGCCCCCATCGGCGATTCGACGCGTCACGTCCGGATGCCGCTCGGCGGTATCACCGGGAACGAAGAAGGTCGCGGGCAGGTCGTACCGCTCGAGCATCGCAAGGATGCGGGGAATCCCCTCAGTCGCGGCATACGTACCGCGAGACAGGGCTGAGGGAGTATCGGTGCCCATCGCGCCCAGCCAGAGGGACTCGGCATCGAAGTCGAAGGTGAGCGCCACCGCGACCCGATGGTTGTCCGCGGTACCCGTGAAGTTCGCCATAGCAGGTCTCCCAGTTTCTTCGGCTAGATCTCTCAGACGGTGTCGATGCCGGCCTCACGAGCGGCATCGTGGGCAAGAACGCTGAACGTCGGAATCCAATGCGTGGCGTGGAAATGCCGGTCATCCAGCGCCTTCTGCGCTGCCGCGAAATGGCTCGAGGCAGAGTTCACGAGAGCATGCCGGCGCGGGTGCTCCTGTCCCAGCGCGGACACGATCCGGCTGAGCGACCAGGCCTTGGTCAGCAGCAAGCCGTTGAGGTGCACGGTGCCGGGATCGGCGGCGTTGGCGGCGTAGGCAGGGGGCCTGAGCAGGTTCGATCCGGCCCCGTCGGCAGACTCGGGCAGAAAGGAGTCGAGCCACCCCGAGAATTCTTGCCCGCTGAGTACCGCAGACATCAGCCCCGCCTCGGTAAGGCCTGGTGAGAGAAAGTCTCCGCCGCTGGGTTCGAAGTCCGTCGGGTAGTCCCGATCACCGAGATACATCCGCCGTGCACTGGCGATGACGTCTCGTTCCAATTCCGGGTCGCCGGTGGCTCTGGCGGCGTCGAGGGCAAGTGTCAGGGCAAACGCCGAGTTGCCGTGCAGACCCGTTCGGACCGGGAATTGCAGGATCGTGCTGAAGTAGCGGGCAAGACGTCCGGCCAGCTCGTCGCGCAGCGGTTGAAGGGCTGCGGTCCAACGGGCGGCCCGCGGACCGGATGACCCGGCAGCCTCGGCATGCAGGCGGAGCAGCCAGGACCAGCCGTAGGGCCGGGAGAAGGTCGCGTTGTGATCACCGAGGAAATAGCTGAGTTCGGCGGCCAGAACGTCGGCGTCGAGATGCTCGTCCAGCACGGCCCGGGCAGCCTCTGACGTCTCCAGCTCTGGAAACTGACGCTGTAAGCGGACTAGGAGCCAGTGATTGTGCACCGCGGAATGCCAGTCAAAGCAGCCGAAGAACGCCGGATGCAGCTCGGAAGGACGGCTGATCCGCGTCGGCCCGTCAAAGACATGCTCGAGGGCATAGGGGAATTCTCGGGTTACGCAGTCGAGCGAGATGTTCATCAGCTCGGCGGGTTGATAGAGACTCACGATGTGGCGTTCTCCGCTTTGTCGGTCTCCGGATCGGAGCGTGGATCGGCTGTGGGGTCGGATTCGGTACGCACGACCGGCGCCGCGACTGTGACCGGTTCGCGCAACGGGAAGTGACACGCCGCAACGTGGCCTCCCCCGAAGGCCCGTAGGTCAGGTTCGACCTCGCTACACACCCTCTCGGCGCGGGGGCAGCGGGTGCGAAACCGGCAGCCGGACGGCGGGGCCAGCGCCGAGGGCATCTCGCCCTGAACCGCTGCTTCGCGGCGGACTCGCTCGGTCGGGGGTTTGGCTACCGGGATGGTGTCGATAAGCGCTTTCGTATAGGGGTGAACCGTCTCGCGGAACAAGCTGTCAGAGGGTCCCCACTCGACGAGCTTGCCGAGGTAGAGCACGCCTACCTCGTCAGCGATGTAGCGAAGCGTCGTCAGGTCGTGCGAGATGATCAAGTAGCTCAGTGAATGTCTGAGCTGCAGATCCAGCATCAGATTCAAGATCTGGGAACGGACGGAGACGTCCAGCGCTGACACCGGTTCGTCGGCGATGATCACCTGCGGGTTCAATGCCAACGCACGCGCCAGACCGATGCGCTGGCGCTGTCCACCGGAGAACTCATAGGGGTAGCGCGCCATCGCCGAGGCGGGACGGCCGACCTCGCTGAGCAGGGCCGCGGCTCGATCACGACGCTGG
>JAVEES010000127.1 GCA_030840285.1 Pseudonocardiales bacterium | reverse complement strand
CCAGCGTGTTGCGCACGACGTATTCGAGCCGGCGAAGAACCGCTTCGGTCTCCGGTGGCAGCGGGACACCCGACACGGTCATGCGGGCGGGCCCCAGTGTGCGCCTCCGCCCGGTCCGCCATTGCGTGATGCGGGCGATCCGCCGGCGACCTGGGCCTGCGGCGCGGCGCTGCTCGCCGCTGGGATGAAGCCACCGGTTGCGCGCTGGCGGGGAGCCACCTGGGGCAACGGCACGGTTTGCAGGACGCGGCTGACGGCGTGCGTCGCCGCTATGCCGTCGGCGATCGCGTCATAGGACAGCACGATGCGGTGCGGAAGCACGTCGATCGCCACGTCCAGGACATCTTGCGGCAGCACGTAGTCGCGGCCGCGCAGCAATGCCAGGGCGCGGCCCGCTGCGATCAGGCCGAGGCTCGCGCGCGGCGAGGCTCCGTAGGAGACCCAGCTGGCCACGTCGGGCATCCCGAACTCGGCGGGCTGGCGGGTGGCGAGAACCAGCCGGACCACGTAGTCAACGACCGCATGGTGCACGAAGACCCTGCTCGCGCGGGTCTGTAGCGATATCAGGTCGTCGGTCGAGATCACCGGCTGCGCGACGGGCGGCTCGACGCCCATCCGGTAGATGATCTCGCGCTCCTCCGACGCGGACGGGTAGTCGACATTGATCTTCATCAAAAAGCGATCCCGCTGCGCCTCGGGCAATGGGTAGACGCCTTCGGACTCGATCGGGTTCTGCGTTGCCAGCACGAGGAACGGCGTGGGCAGCGGGTAGCGCTTGCCGCCGAGCGAGACCTGACGCTCGGCCATCACCTCCAGCAGCGCCGACTGCACCTTCGCCGGTGCCCGGTTGATCTCGTCGGCGAGCACGAAGTTGGCGAACACCGGGCCCAGCTCGGTGTCGAACTTCTCCGAGCCCGGACGGTAGATACGGGTTCCGACGATGTCGGAGGGCACCAGGTCGGGGGTGAACTGCAGCCGCGCGAAGGTCCCGCCGACCGTGTGCGCGAGCGTCTCGACGGCCAGAGTCTTGGCAACGCCCGGGACGCCCTCGAGCAGGCAGTGCCCGCGCGCCAGCAGGCTGACCATCATGCGCTCGACCATCCGCTCCTGGCCGACGATCACCCGCTTGACCTCGAAGATGGCGCGTTCGAGCGCGGTGGCATCCGCGGCCGGGGTGGGGGTGGTCGCCGCCTCGGTCATGTGTCTCCTCGTCAGATGTCGCTGCTGTGGCTTCTCACCGTAACCGAGCGGGTAGCGCCCATGCCCGGTCAGACGCTTAACAATGCGCTGTGCTCAGCCGCCGATAGCCGACATCGGCCGGTCGGGCTGGCGGAATCCCGGTGCCGAGATGGCATGGCCCGCCGCCTTCGCCGACACGGCCGTCGCGATCATGCGGGCCAGCTCGTCGTCGCTGGCACCGGCTCGCAGGGCCCCACGAAGGTCGGTCTCGCGATGGGCGAACAGGCAGGTGCGCAGCTGGCCGTCGGCGGTGAGTCTCAGCCGGTCACAGTCGCGGCAGAACGGACGGGTGACCGAGGCGATGATGCCGACCCGGTGCTGGTCGGCGGCCCATTCCGCGCGTCCCGGCCCGTCCAGCACCTCGAACTCCTCGGCCGGCGCGTTCGCGATGTGCCCGATCGGGCGCAGCGTGAACCGCGGTTCGAGGACGGTGAGCACTTCCTCCGCGGTCACCATGTCCGCGCGGGTCCAGGCGTGCTGCGCGTCCAGCGGCATGTGCTCGATGAACCTCATCTCAAAGCCTGCCCGTAGCGCCCACTCCAGCAGCTCGGGGGCTTCGGCGAGGTTGATCTCACGCATCAGCACCGCGTTGATCTTCACCGGATTCAGCCCGGCTGCAGCCGCGGCGTGCAGACCTGCGATCACGTCATCCAGTCGATCGCGACGGGTGAGTTCGGCGAAGCGGGCGCGATCCAGCGTGTCGAGTGAGACGTTGACCCGGTCCAGGCCCGCCGACACGAGCGCCGCTGCCTTGTCCGCCAGCGACAGCGCATTGGTCGTCAGGGACAGCTCTGGGCGCGGATCGAGGGCCGAAAGCCGGGCTACCAGCTCAGCGACGCCCGGACGGACCAGCGGTTCCCCGCCCGTCAGCCGGATGGAGTTCACCCCGAGCGCCACGAAGATCGAAGCAAGCCGGACGATCTCCTCGTCGCTCAGCACCCGGTCCTTGGCCAGCCACTGCAGTCCCTCTGCCGGCATGCAGTACGTGCAGCGAAGGGAACACTTGTCGGTCAGTGAGATCCGCAGGTCCTCGGCTTTTCGACCGAACGAGTCGAGCAAGCCCCCCACCCACGGCGATACCGTCGGGTCGCTCGCTACGGACGTCATTTGCCCAGCCTAGCCGCGCAGTAAGGGCTACGGCGGCAGAGCCCACTCAGGTCAGTGGCCGGGTGGCGCCGAAGTAGTCACCCGAGACCTGGTCCCACGGCGTGATCTGGACGTACGAGCCGGAATAGGGCGCCTGGATGACATTGCCGTTGCCGACGTAGATGGCCACGTGGTGGATGTCGTACTGGCCCGGCAGGCCCCAGAAGAGCAGGTCACCGGGTTGGAAGTTCCCGGGATTCGGGTGATACGAGCCGGCCTGGCTGAACTGGGTGGCCGCGAAGTGGGAGAGGTAGAGGCCCTGCGAGGCCCAGGCGTACATGACCAGGCCCGAGCAGTCATAGCCGGTCACCGTCGAGTCGTTCCAGCCGTCGGTTCCGGGCGAGTTCACGCCCGGGGTCGGGCCGGAGTAGCCGCCACCGGCCCACGCGTACGGCGTGCCGAGCGTGGTGAGGGCACGCTGAACAGCGGCCTGACCCTTGGCAAGGGTCCAGCTGCCGGACGAACCGGAGGGCGGGTTGGAGACCGGCTGGTAGCTGACGCCACCCCCGCCTCCTCCGCCGCCACCACCGGAGTTGGCTGCGTTCTGGGCCGCGGCGAGGCGAGCCGCTTCGGCAGCGCGCTCACGAGCCAGCGCCGCCTGGCGCGCCTTCTCAGCCGCGATGCGGGCCTGCTCCGCCTGGTAGGCCAGGAACTTCTGGCGCTGACCGTTGAGCGTGGCGAGCTTCACCTGCGCCGCGGCCAACTGCTTCTCATAGCCGGCCTGCTGGCTTGCGAGCCCCGCGGCGTGCTGGCGCTGCTGCTCGCGCGCGGCCTGCGCGGCTTGCAGAGCTACCTGTGCCTCGTTGGCCAGCTTGGTCTGGAGCAGCACCAGCGCCTTGGCCTTGGCGTCGGCGTTGGACTTGGCGATGGTGGCCTTGTCCATCTCGCCCAGCACATCGAGGTGCCGATCCGAGACGTAACGCAGGTAGTCGCCTCGCTGCAGGACAGCGTTGGGGTCCGTAGCGGTCAGCAGTCCGCCCGCGCCGTCGGACACCGTCGGGGCGAGATAACTGTTGCGAATGAACGCCTGCAGGCTGACGCGCGCCGCGTCCAGATTCTTCTGGGCTGTCGCGACCTGTTGCTTGGCCAGTGCTGCCTGTGCCTGGGCATCTCGCTGCTTCTGGACTGCCAGCGCGTACTTCTGCTCTGCGAGCTGTGCCTGCGCACTGAGCTGCATGAGCTTCGTCTTGGCCGTCGCGATCATCGCCTGCAGGTGACCAACCGTCCAGGCCGTGTTGTCCTTGGCCTGCTGAGCCGCAGAGATCTGTGAGTCGCTGGGATTGGGCGGCGGTGCCGCGTCCCCGGGCACAACCGAACAGACCAGCGTCGCGGCAATGATTGCGCCGCAGGCCGTGGCCCGTAATCCCCGTGGTGTTCGTTGCTGCAGATCAGTCTGTCGGAACACCATTCAGCCCCTCTGTCGTGCTACACCACGCAACAGAGTGCCATTTCTACCCCATCTGCGCCAGTAGCAACATATGTAACATGCGTCTCGCAAGGAAACACTTAAGAAACTTCGACCGCTCCAAAGGTGATCTGAGGCCTACCGCTGGTCAATCGGACAGGCCCATGCGGAAAGATGGACCTGTTACGGCGGTCGGGTATCTGGACCGGTGAATCCGGGCCTCGCGCCGCACCGCACAAGTCCGTTACTAGGAGATGCACCGTGCCTGAAGGCAACCCGAACAGCTTCGATTCCAAGGATCAGCTCCAGGTCGGAGACACCAGCTACACCTACTTCCGGCTGGACAGGGTTGCCGGCGCGGAACGGTTGCCCTTCAGCCTGAAGGTCCTGCTGGAGAATCTGTTGCGCACCGAGGACGGCGCCAACGTGACGGCCGAGCAGATCAGTGCGGTTGCCAACTGGAACCCCGAGGCACAGCCCGACACCGAGATCCAGTTCACTCCCGCCCGGGTAGTCATGCAGGACTTCACCGGCGTGCCCGCGGTGGTCGACCTGGCGACGATGCGAGAGGCCGTCGCCGAACTCGGCGGCGACCCGGCCAGGATCAACCCGCTGGCGCCTGCCGAGCTCGTGATCGACCATTCGGTGATCGCGGATCTCTTCGGCGGACCAGGGGCCTTCGTCGGCAACGTCGACCTGGAATACCAGCGCAACTTCGAGCGGTACCAGTTCCTTCGCTGGGGCCAGACGGCCTTCGACGAGTTCAAGGTCGTCCCGCCGGGCACCGGCATCGTCCACCAGGTCAACATCGAGCACCTGTCACGGGTGGTGTTCGGCCGCCAGGTCGGTGACGAGCTGCTGGCCTACCCAGACACCGTGGTAGGCACCGACTCGCACACGACCATGATCAACGGGCTGGGCATCGTCGGCTGGGGAGTCGGCGGCATCGAGGCAGAGGCGGCCATGCTCGGCCAGCCGGTGTCGATGCTGATCCCCCGGGTGGTCGGCTTCAAGTTGACCGGCGAACTCCCGGAGGCCGCCACCGCGACGGACCTCGTCCTGACGATCACCGAGATGCTTCGCAAGCATGGTGTGGTGGGCAAGTTCGTCGAGTTCTACGGCTCCGGCGTGGCCGCGGTTCCGCTTGCCAACCGGGCGACCATCGGCAACATGAGCCCCGAATACGGCTCCACCATCGCGGTCTTCCCGATCGATGAGGAGACCATCAAGTATCTCGAACTCACCGGACGCAGCCCCGAGCAGATCGCCCTGGTCGAGGCCTATGCCAAGGCACAGGGGCTGTGGCACGACAGCGCGCACGAGGTGACGTACTCGGAGTACCTGGAGCTGGACATCTCGACAGTGGTGCCTTCGATCGCCGGGCCCAAGCGGCCGCAGGACAGGGTCGCCCTGACCGATGCCAAGCCCTCGTTCCGCAACGCGCTCAAGGCCTATGTGGCCGACCACTCGAACGAGAGCGGCACCAACGGCTATGACGAGTCGGTTGCCGAGTCCTTCCCGGCAAGTGATTCACCGAGCCGCAACGACCGCAACGGTGAGCCCGCCCCCGGTCAGCTGATCTCCGCGGCGCCCACCGACGACGGCCGTGCGAGTTCCCCGACCCGGGTCAAGCTCGCTGACGGCACCGAGTTCGAGCTCGATCACGGCGCCGTCGCCATCGCCGCGATCACGTCCTGCACCAACACCTCCAACCCGTCGGTGATGATCGGCGCAGCGCTGCTGGCCAAGAAGGCGGTCGAGAAGGGCCTGACCAGCAAGCCATGGGTCAAGACCTCGCTCGCGCCGGGCTCCAAGGTCGTCAGCGACTACTACGACCGCTCGGGCCTCACCCCGTACCTGGACAAGCTCGGTTTCAACCTGGTCGGCTACGGCTGCACCACCTGCATCGGCAACTCCGGACCGTTGATCCCGGAGGTGAGTGCGGCAGTCAACGAGGCGGATCTCGCCGTCGCTGCGGTGCTGTCTGGCAACCGCAACTTCGAGGGCCGGATCAACCCCGACATCAAGATGAACTACCTCGCCTCTCCCCCGCTGGTGGTCGCGTACGCGCTCGCCGGCTCAATGGATCTCGACCTGTACAACGACCCGATCGGGCAGGATCAAGCCGGCAACGACGTGTTCCTGCACGACATCTGGCCTTCGCCGGCGGAGGTGGAGGAGGTAGTGGCCTCGGCCATCGCGCGCGAGATGTTCGTCAACGACTACGCCGACGTGTTCGCAGGCGACGAGCGCTGGCAGTCGCTGCCGACCCCCGAAGGCCGGACCTTCACCTGGGACCCGGAGTCGACCTACGTCCGCAAGCCCCCATACTTCGACGGAATGCAGCTCGAGCCGTCACCGGTCACCGACATCAGCGGCGCCCGGGTGCTGGTCAAGGTCGGCGACTCGGTCACCACCGACCACATCTCACCCGCCGGTTCGATCAAGGCTGACTCGCCGGCCGGAAAGTACCTCGCCGAGCACGGGGTGGCCCGCAAGGACTTCAACTCCTACGGCTCGCGGCGCGGCAACCACGAGGTCATGATCCGCGGCACGTTCGCCAACATCCGGCTGCGGAACCAGATAGCGCCGGGCACCGAAGGTGGATTCACCCGCGACTTCACCAAGAGCGACGCACCTGTCAGCACGATCTATGACGCGTCGGTGAGCTATGCCGAGGCCGGCATTCCGCTGATCGTGCTCGCCGGCAAGGAGTACGGCTCGGGTTCCTCGCGTGACTGGGCCGCCAAGGGCACCGCACTGCTCGGCGTCAGGGCCGTCATCGCGGAGTCCTACGAGCGCATCCACCGCTCGAACCTGATCGGGATGGGCGTCCTGCCGCTGCAGTTCCCGGCCGGCCAGAGCGCCGAGTCGCTGGGCCTCACCGGTGAGGAGACAATCTCGATCAGCGGGGTCACCGCTCTCAACGACGGTGGCATCCCCCGCGAGGTACAGGTGAGCGCGGGCCATACCACGTTCGAGGCCGTGGTCCGCATCGACACGCCAGGAGAAGCCGACTACTACCGGCATGGCGGCATCATGCAGTACGTGCTGCGCTCGCTGCTCTAGGAAGGCAGGCCCTTAACGCGAGGAGTCCCCGCGCCAGCTGACGAAACTCATTGGTAACAAGTCTGTGACGAACCCTTTTCGGACTGGTGCCTTTGGGGATATGTTCCCGCCGACAACATTTACCTGCCTTCGGCGGTCGGGGGCAGTCAGTCAGTTGGAAAGGCGGGAAGCCCATGCGCATTCGTGCGCTCGGTGTGGTCGCCGTGGGAGTCGCTATGGCGATCACCCTCACGGCCTGTAGCAGCTCCAAGAAGAATGACACTGGCAGCGCCGCTAGCAGCTCTAGCAGCGGCGGCGGCAGCAGCGTAAAGGGCAAGGTCGGCGTCATCCTGCCGGACACCCAGTCCTCTGCTCGTTGGGAGAGCTTCGACAAGCCTCTTCTGACGACGGCCTTCAAGAACGCCGGCGTCACCGCCGACATCCAGAACGCGCTCGGTGACAAGAGCAAGTTCGTCTCGATCGCTGACGGCATGATCCAAGAGGGCGTGTCCGTGCTGGCGATCGTCAACCTGGACTCGGCAACGGGCGCCCAGGTCGAGGCCAAGGCGAAGGCCGCCGGCGTCAAGACGATCGACTATGACCGGCTCACCCTCGGCGGTAGCGCCGACTACTACGTGTCCTTCGACAACGTCAAGGTCGGCCAGTTGCAGGGCCAGGGCCTGGTCGACTGCCTCACGGCGGCGAAGAAGACCAACCCGTCGATCATCGAGCTGAACGGCT
>JAVEES010000086.1 GCA_030840285.1 Pseudonocardiales bacterium | reverse complement strand
CAGAGCGACCATCGCCAGGGCATAGAGACCGATTGCGGGGATCAGGACGAGCAACGCGGCGTCCGAGCCGGGCCAATTGGCGCCAGCGCCCTCGGCGCCCCAGAAGAGCCCGAACCCGGTCAGCATGATGCCGACCACGAATTTCATGCTGTTCTCGGGAACCTTGGCGAGCGGGGCGCGTACGGCGACGCCGACGACGGCCACCAGCAGCACCGCAGCGACCGCCGCGGCGGCAGCGAGCGGGACGTTGTGCTGGTTGCTGCCGAAGGTCAGCGCGATGAACGCGACCTCGAGGCCCTCGAGCACTACACCTTTGAAGGAAAGCGTGAAGGCGTACCAGTCCGCCACCGAACCGCGACGTTCGGCGGTCGCTTCCTCGGCAGCAGCCAGTTCGGTCTGGAAGATCAACGCCTCGTCGTGCAGCGCCTTGTGCCCGCTTGCCCGCAGGATCGCCTTGCGCAGCCACTGCAATCCGAAGACCAGGAGCAGGCCACCCACGAAAAGGCGCAGCGCGCCGAGCGGGATGGAGGACACCGCTGGGCCGAGTGCCGCGATGATCACGGCCAAGGTCACCAGTCCCGCGAGCAGGCCGGTGATCGCTGAGCGCCAATCCCGGGCCGTGCCGGCCGCGAGAATGATCGTCAGCGCTTCGACCGCTTCGACGAGGCAAGCCAGGAAGACCGCGATGAACAGGGCTGAGCCGGTCACGAGCTACTCCTTGCTGGTTCGAACGCCAAGTCCGCCAAGTGCACGACGGTTCCAAGACTAACAGCTGTTACATCGGGCGGGTAACTTCGGTAGCCGAGGCGTCCGTCATAGTGGGTGACGCGGCAGGGCAACGGGCCACGTCGAGGCCGGCCGCAGCTACCGGTAGAGGTCAGCGGCGAGCGCGGTGCTCGATTAAGGTCGCGGGTGGCGGGTGGCATTGCTGTCCTGTTCCGTGCCGATCTGGAGGTGTCCGTGACCGCACCCGGTGCCGTGATCGGCGGGCGGTACCGTCTCGTTCGCCGCATCGGCGACGGTGGCATGGGTTCGGTGTGGGAGGGCTGGGACGAGGTCCTGCACCGCGCGGTCGCGGTGAAGCAACTGCTGTCCCAACCCGGCCTGAGACCCGCCGAGGCGGAAATGGCGCGCAGCCGGGCCATGCGCGAGGCACGGATCACCGCGAGGCTGCATCACCCGAATGCCGTTGCCGTCTATGACGTGGTCGATCAGGACGGGCAGCCGTGCCTGATCATGCAGTACCTGCCCTCGACCAGCCTGCGCGCCTTGCTGATGGAACAAGGGGTGCTGCCTCCCGCTGCTGCCGCTCGGATGGGCGCAGAAGTGGCCGGGGCCCTGGCGGCGGCGCACGAAGCGGGCATCGTGCACCGCGACGTCAAGCCAGGAAACGTCCTGATCACCGAAGACGGCACCGCGAAGCTGACCGACTTCGGCGTATCGCATGCGGTTGGAGACGTCAGCCTGACCTCGACCGGGATGGTGACCGGCACGCCGGCGTTCCTGGCGCCCGAGGTCGCGCGCGGCACGGAATCCACCTTTGCCTCCGACGTGTTCTCACTCGGCGCGACGCTGTACGCGGCGCTCGAAGGTGACCCGCCGTTCGGCAACGACCCGAATCCGATGGCTGTGCTGCACAAAGTGGCGTCCGGGCAGATCATTCCGCCGAAACGCAGTGGCGCCCTGGCACCGTTGCTGACGCGGATGCTCGCTCCCGACCCGGCCGATCGACCCTCGATGCTTCACGTCAAGCGCACGTTGGAGGCGCTGCACGGGGACCTGGCGGGCGAGCAGCACGCGACCCAGCGCCTCAGGTCTGGCGGACCACCTGCGAACCGAGCCCAGACCCTTGCGCTGCCGGTGGTCGCGCAATCGCCCGGGACCCCTCCCGAGCAGGTTCCCGCCGAGCGGAGCAGGCGTCGAGGCGCGCTGGTGCTGCTTGCGCTCGCGGGTTTGCTGGTAGCCGCGCTGGTGCTCGGGCTTCTGCTGCTTCGCGACAATGGCAACAACAATGCTGGGAAAGGCACGCCGGGCTCGACGGTCACCCGCTCGCACTCGTCACCGGCGACAACACCTCAGACCTCGACGCCGGCGACGTCGAGTGCGGCGAGTTCAACGGCGGCCTCGACCACAGCATCGACGACCGCGGCGACCTCGAGCCCGCCACGATCCTCGCCCGCCAGTTCAACCGCGCCGGCCGGGATACCGACCGCGGCTGAGCTGGCCCGGGCGATCACGGATTATTACGGCTTGCTGCCAGGCGGAACCGACCAGGCCTGGGCACGTCTGACTCCGCGATATCAATCCGGTACGGCACAGAATCGCCAGACCTACCAAGCGTTCTGGGACTCCATCCAGCGGGTGAGCGTGGCAGACGCGACCGGTCAGCCACCCGGCTCGGTCACAGCCACCATCACCTATAACTTCAAGGACGGCCGGGTCACGGTCGAGCGGACGGCCTACGGCTTGGTCAAGGACGCGGGCGTCCTCAAGATCGACAGCAGCCAGGTGCTGAGCAGCCAGACCCGCTGAACGCGGCACCTTAGGCCAATGGGCGACCGGAGTGATATGGCCGCGCGCTGAGCACGGTGCCTTCCGGATGGCGGAGCGCCCTTGAGGTGTACCCGTGTGACCACGACCTCGTCGGGCTACTCGGGCCAGTCCGAGCCCAGGATGATGTCGACGAAGTCCTCGCGGGTGAAGCCCGGGACGAAATGCGCCAGGACGTCGTCGTTCATCGTTCCGAACGTCGTGTCGGGACGGTCCTTCATGCCGTCGGTGAATGCCTGCAGGATGTTCTGCTTGAAGTTGGGCCGCTCGTGCGCCGCGATCACTGCCTGGAGATCGTCCGGCTTGATCTGATCGAGGTCAAAGCCCAGCACGTCCGTCTCGACACCCGCGGTGACCAGAGCTGTTTCCGGCTCGAGGTGCTCGACGATGCCGGGCGTGGTGTGCAGCGCGATAGCGAGCCACACGGCGCGGGCCTCGGCAGCGGTGCGCCCGTGTGCGAGCAGGAAGTCGCGGGCCAGGTCGGCCCCGTCGATCTCGAAGCGCTGGTCGGTGCGGCGGTAGGCCGGGGTGAGGCCGAGGTCATGGAACATCGCCCCGACGTAGAGCAGCTCGGGGTCGGCGTGCAGGCCTCGGTACTGCCCCTTGAGGCTGCCGAACAGGAACACCCGCCTCGAGTGGTGGAACAAGAGTGGTGTCGCTGCCTCCCGGACGACCTCGGTGGCCTCGCGGACCAGTGCGGTGTTCGGGATGGTGATGCCGGCGATTGTCTCTGTCATGAGTGTCTCCTGCTGT
>JAVEES010000062.1 GCA_030840285.1 Pseudonocardiales bacterium | reverse complement strand
CCGGCGACTGGACCTACCTGTCCCCCGCGCCGGAGATCGCGCCGGGTGAGCGCACCGGAAGCTACCGCCTCGGTGGTGACAACCCGGCTGGCTCGTTCATCTCAGCCGAGGACTTCGCGGTCGCCCTCGTCGACGAGATCGAGAAGCCGGCCCACCGCGGGCGCCGATTCACCGTCGCCCACTAGCCACCCGTCGGCTCTCGGGGCTGTCTTCGGCCGCGCCGCTCGGCGCCTGCCAGGGCGGTAGGCAATGATGGGGGCATGGCTAACCCGACCACCGACCCGCGTGCGGTGACCGAGTACAAGATTCCCGCGACGTCGCTGCGGACCGGCGATTTCCTCAACACCTCCCCCGGCGGCGAGGAGGACTGGCAGCAGGTGCTGTCCGTGCACACCCTCGAAGACCCGGGCAGCGACCCGGATGCGGCGGCGCTCGTCACAGAGATCGGCGATCGCTACGTCGTCGTCCGGTTGACCGACGTTGCGCCCGTCGACAGCCCGGTCTACTTCGATGCCGGCGTGGCTCTGGCCTACGGCAGCGACGACGCGGCCGACAGCCCGGTCACCGAGGTCATCACCGAACCGGACGCGGTGCGGACCTTCCTCTACACCCGCTATGAGCTCGTGACGGTGCGGGCCTGAGCTGGCCTTAGCTGGCAATGAGCTGGCCTGCCGCCCTTCGATTTGGGCATCGATTTGGGCGGCGTCTTGCCGCGCTGGTAGTCTGGCGAGGTTGTTCGCGGCCTCTTGGGCGCGGCTCGCAGACCTATCAGAACATCTCGATCAGCAACACATCAGTTGGCTGAACCCCGACGGACAAGGCACAGAGGCAACTTCGTGGCGAATATCAAGTCCCAGATCAAGCGGATCCGTACCAACGAGGCCGCTCGGCTGCGCAACAAGAGCGTCAAGAGCGCGCTCAAGACGTCGATCCGCTCGTTCCGTGCGGCCGCCGAAGCCGGCGACAAGGACAAGGCGACGACCGCCCTGCTGCACGCCTCGCGCCAGCTGGACAAGGCCGTGAGCAAGGGCGTCATCCACGCCAACCAGGCAGCGAACAAGAAGTCGGCGATGACCCAGCGCGCCAACGCGCTCTAAAACACCGCCTGCGTTAGTTCGACCCGAGCCCGCGTACCCGGCCGATTGTTCCTACCGGCCGATACGCGGGCTTCGTGCTGCCCGCGCTGTAGCGGGTCGACGGCGCTCAGACCCCGCGTCGTTGACGTCATCGAGCAGTACGATCAAGCGCACAGCCCAAGCATGATATGCGATGCGGTGCTCGGCGCAGCTGCGTCCATGGGAGGTCCGGATGGTCAAGGAGGCTCGGGAGATTCGGTCGAGCACGGAGGCGCGCGCGCCAATTGTGACGCCTTCTGCTCGGCCACCGCTCACCTGGGATTCGCGGACTCGGCGCACGCCGTGGCGCATCGGCCAAGCTTGGCTGACGTCGCACTGGACCCGCTTTAGCGGCTCCCGCTAACGCTTCAGGTTCCGCAGCTGAATCGCTGCGATTGCGATCCTCCGTAGACCGACCAGTTTGTCGTCCATCCGCTCGCGGAGTTGAAGCCCTGGGAAATAAATCGGTAGTCATACTTGCCCTGGTTCGGCCCGCCGCAGTCCACACCCCAATAGCTCGTGATGTAGTGGCTCGTCGTCTGAGTGCCGTATACCAATGAGCTGTAGCCGCGGAATCCAGACCAGCTACTGCGCTGGAGCTTGCCGCGGGTCTGCTGAACACCAAACGAGCCGCTGCAGATTTGGTCGGTTTCAGCCCGCAGAGATCCGCTCACGCCATTAGGCATCGTCACCGGTCCCTGGTAGAGGGTGCATGACCAACCTGTGGCCGAGATCGCGGTCTCGCTCGCACCAGATGCCCGCCGAGATGTGGCGACATTGTTGCTGCTCCAGCTCGTCTTGCTCCAGCCCCGGTGCGATGATTCGAATTGAGCCTCGAACGCCGCAGCGTCGGCCACGGGATGCGTGGCTGAACGAAGCAAGCTCATCTGCTTGACCGCCACTGGCGCATCACCGGTGGTCGCAATCGGCGCGGCGATGGCCGATGTTGGCGAGCTAGCCACCGCCAATGCTGCCAACGATGCGACGACAGCCAACCTGCCCATGTTTGAAGTCATCGGAACTCCCCTTCACTGCGGGGGCTTGACGACCCGATGGGGTAAGCCTGACCTTCCTAAGCCCTTATGTCCGTTAATACGAAAAGATTGCAAATAGCTAGTATTGCCGAGTGCGCGGCGATTTCGTCCGAGACCCTGGCCAACTTCGCGGTCCCTCCTCCTCCAGCTTCGAGTCGAATGTGCAGACGATCCGTTCCCTGTTCAGCCCCGATGAGCAGCTGAGACCTGCACGTTTCCGGCATCACTTACCAAACGGAACGGATTCCCGGCCTTAAAGCGGCTCGACGCAGCTTCCAGCTCGACTCGGCTAGCGGCTCGCGCTAACGGGTCGATCTGACGGCGACGATGCGGCGGATTGCGGATTCCAGCGCATAGTCGGGATCAGCGGCCGCGCCCTTGACGTCGGCGTTCAGGTCGGCCGCGATGATCATGGCGGCGGCGAACCCCGCATCGGTCCAGCCCCGGGCCTGGCTGCGGGCCCGCTTGACCTTCCATGGCGGCATCCCGAGGCCCTGAGCCAGCCGGAACGGATCGCCAGGGCCCGCGCCGGCGACCCTGGCGACCGAGCGCACGCCCTCGGCGATCGCGTCGGCAACGAGCACCGGCGGAACGCCGATGTTCAGAGCCCAGCGAAGGTTCGTCAGCGCACTGGCGGTGTTGCCGACCACGACCTCATCGGCGACCGCGAAGCCGGTCACCTCGGCGCGCCCCCGGTGATAGGCGGCGACCGCGGCGGCGTCGATCACACCGCCGGTGTCACCGATCAGCTGGGCGACCACCGCCGAGATCTCACGCAGGTCGCTGCCTACCGCGTCCATCAGGGCCGCGGCGCCCTCGGCGGAGACACGGCCGTTGAAGCGGGCGACTTCGCTGCGCAGGAAGTTCTGCCGCTCCTCCGCGCGGGTTAGCTTCAGGCAGCTGATCTCGGCGGGTTTGGCCTTGCGCAGGGCATCGAGCGTCGCCTTGCCCTTGCCTGCACCGAGGTGCTGGACCACGATCGTCGTCTCGGGGTCGGCATCGAGCAACAGGGGCAGGACCGCCTGAGCGGTAGCACTGAGCAGATCCTGCGCGGACCTCAAGACGATCAACCGCCGCCCGCCGAACAAGGACGGGCTGAGCAACTGGATCAGGTTCACCGGGTCCAGCTGGGAGGACTCCACCTCGTGGACCTCGGCTTCTGGATCGGAGTCGAGGACCGCTCGCCGCAGATCGTCCAGCGCCCGGCTTATCAGGAATTCCTCGTCGCCGAGGACAAGGGTGAGTGGGGCGACGCTGGCGGGCTGTGGCACGCCATCATCGTCGCACGGTGCTCCGACGGGACCAGGCGGCCGGCGGCCGGCGGTCGTCGGTCGTCGGTCGTCGGTGGTCGGTGGTCGGTCTTCGGTGTCGGTGGTGCCCGGGCGGCGTTGGTGCGCACCGGCTTTACCACCACAGCCACACCGCCCCGGTCCAGCACAACCGCCAGGTCGCCCTCGCGGTCAGTGCGGTGCAGCTGAACGCCGAGTCGCGCCATGGCCGCGATCAGCAGCGCGGACGGGTGCCCGTAGTCATTGTCACGCCCGACCGAGACCAGCCCGATCTGGGCGTGGACGGCCTGCAGGAAGGCTGGATCGGAGTAGGCGCTGCCGTGATGCGGGACCTTCAAGACGTCCGCGCGCAGGTCGATCCTGGATGACAGCAGTTCGTCCTGCGCGGCCACTTCAGCGTCCCCAGGTAGCAGGATCCGCTTGCCATGAGTCGTGACCATGAGCACCACCGAGCTGTTGTTCGGGTCTGAGCGGCTGCCCCGAAAGATGTGCGAGGGCCCGATCACCGCGATGTGAACGGCGTCCGCGCCTGACCCCACCTCGATCGACTCACCGGCACCGACCTCGCCGAGCCCGAGTCCACGCTGGGACAAGGCGTCGCGCACCAGCCGGTAACCGCTCAGCGGCTCGGTCAACGGCGACGTCACCGCCCGCTCGACCCGCCGTCCGTGCAGCACCCCGGCGATACCCGCCACGTGATCCAGATGGGAATGGCTGAGCACCAGTAGCGGAATGCGCTGAATCTGCAAGCCGCGCAGACAGCGATCGACCGCGATCGGTTCCGGCCCGGTGTCGATCACCACCGCGGCCCCGGCGCCGACCGAGACGGCCAGCGCATCGCCCTGCCCGACATCGCAGGCCACGATCAGCCACCCGGGCGGCGGCCACGCGGTCACCAGAATCCGGACCGGAATCTGCACGATCAGGCAGCAGACCACGGCGAGCACCACCAGCACGGCGCTCTTCAGCCGCCGCACGAGGAGCACGAGGACCACGCCGAGTCCGGCCATCGACAAGGCCCCGAGGACGCCGGACGGCCAGCCGATGGTTGCCCCCGCGATGGCACCGAACCGCTCGGCGACCCAGACCAGCCAGCGGCACGGCCAGCCTGCCAGCTGGGCGCAGACGGCGGCCAGCGGCGGGCAGCCAACCGACAGCAACGCCGCGAGCACTCCCAGGATCGTCGTGAGAGCCACCACCGGCTCGGCCAGCATGTTCGCCGGAATGGCGACCAGGCTGAACTGGCCGCTGATCGCGGCGATCACCGGAGCCGTGACCAGGTGCGCCGCCGCAGCCACCGCCAACGCCTCGGCCAGAACCGGCGGCACGCGCCGCCGGCGAAGCGCCACCGCCCAGCCGGGCGCGATGAGCAGGAGCGACGCCGTTGCCGACACCGACAGCAGGAAGCCGTAGTCCATTGCCAGCGTCGGCTGCCAGCTGAGCAAGGCCAGGGTGGCCGCGGCGAGTACCGGGATCGCTGAGCGCTGACGGCCGAACGCGAGCGCGAGCAGCCCGATCCCGGCCATCACCGCGGCCCGCAGGACGCTGGGTGAGGGACGCGCGAACACGACGAACCCGACGAGGACAAGCCCGCCGATCAGGGCGATCATGCGGGGCGAGGCCCGAAACCGGCCAAGCACCAGGGCGACCGCTCCGATGACGATCGAGCAATTCGTCCCGCTGACCGCGACCAGATGCGTCAGGCCGGCGACCCGAAAGCGTTCGGCCAGCACCGGATCCAGCCGGCTGGTGTCGCCGTCGACCAGTCCGGGCAGCAGGCCAGCCTCCTGGCTCGGCAGGGAGGCGCAGGCACGCTGCAGCCTGGCCCGCACCGCTGCCGCGCCGCGCTGCCACCACGGCGGCGCACCGACCAGCTCCGGTTCGGTACGCGCCGACAACGTGGCGGTGAGCAGGTTGCCGGGCAGCGCCGGCGCCAACCGGGCATCCAGCCGGACGCGCTGCCCCGGAAGAACCCGGGACCAGGTGTCGGCCGGTGCGAGGATCAGCACCGAGCCGTCCACCCGCGACGTGAGCGACCCCACCCGGACTTCGATGACCCGGGCGTCGACGGCGGCCCGTGGCGAGCCTGCGGCGCCGTGCGCGGCGAGCGGGCGGGGGTCCGAGGTCACAACCACCAGCGCGGTGACCTCTGGTCGCGCGCCGGCCAGGTGGGCCAGTGCCGAGTTCGCCGACTGGTGGACCCGCGCACTCAGCGGCGCGAGCACCGCCGCCGCGCAGCAACCCAGCAAGGCCAGGCAGCGCAGCGCCGCCACCGGACGGTGCGGCAGGCGGAGACGGTCCACGTAACGCAGCAGAAGCAGCGTGGCGAGTACCGCCGCGAGCAGCCCGGCCACGGCCAGCGCGCCGGCCCGAGCGCTGTGTCCCAGACCCCACCACGCGGCTGCCCAGCCCGCGAGGGCACCCAATGCCAACCGGACGTCCAGCTCGTCCGGAGGGGTGGCGCCACTGGCGTCCGGAGGTCGGTGCCGGCTCATCCGACCGTCACCAGCGGGCGTAAATCTGCGAACTTGGCGTCGCCGATGCCAGAAACGGCGTTGAGCTGATCGACCGAGTCGAAACGGCCGTGCGCCGTGCGCCAGTCGATGATGCGCTGGGCGAGCACCGGGCCGACGCCTGGCAGGCCGTCCAACTGCTCCAGGCTGGCAAGGTTGAGATCCAGTGGAGTCGCCGAGGAACCGCCGCCGCCCTGGCCGCTGACGGAACCCTGGGAGGGCGCAGCGACGCCGTCGCCGGACGTGCCCGCGCCGGGAACTCCGACAGCGACCTGCTCGCCGTCGGCCAGCTTGCGCGCCAGGTTGACCACGCTGAAGTCGACGCCGGGACGTCCGCCACCAGCCGCTTTGATCGCGTCGTCGACCCGCGAGCCCACCGGAAGGCGGTAGACGCCGGGGTGCTGGACCTTGCCCACGACGTCCACCACGATTGCCGCCCCGGACGGGTTCGAGCGGCCGGCCGGCCCACCCGAGGAGGCGGTTGCTGCCGCGGAGGCCAGCGGTGACTTCAACGACCCGCCGGGGCTCAGTGACGGCGGCTCACCGGTCTCGGCCGCGACACCACGTTGCGGCCCAGCCGCCGCGATCTGCCGAGGCTGGTCGCGTGCGACCCAGGCGCCCGCGCCGACACAGCTGAGCGCCGCGACGACCAGGGCCGCCACGACGACCTTGCGAGAAGGGCTCCACCGCACCGCCCGGCCTGGCGCACCGTCCGGTTCGCCGGCCTGCCCCGACTGTTGCGCCAGAAGTCCCGGCATCCGGTCCGTGGTGATCAACCGCGCTGTCATAGCGGCGATGCGGTCACCGAGCCGTTGCCCCTCCGCTCCGCGCTGCATGCCGCGACGTTAGGTAATTCGCGCGCCTCCGAACCGCCGGGCCGGACAAATGTGGATCGACGCGCAAACTGTGGAAACGCCGAGATATGGGGCCTGCGGCACGTCGATGAACAAGTCGTGTCGGTGCCAACCGGTAAGCTCGATGATCAAGAGCATTCCACCCAGCCAGTAGCGCGGGCGCCAGCGAGATCCTGCCGAACGGGCAGCCGCTGCCTGCGCGGGCCGGTCATCGGCCGAGTGGATCCGGCTGTCAACGAACGAAGGTAGAGCAGATGGTGCAGGTCGCCGAACGGGTAGCCGTTCCGTTCGCGCCTGCCCGGCAGAGCAAGTCCTGGCTGCTCGACTACGGGCACCTGCTTCTCGCCTTGATCGGCTCGGCCGCCTTCATGATCCTCAAGCCGCCGGTCGCCGATCTGCAGGCCGCTGACGCTCGCGCCGGAGCGGCTGCCCGCCATGTGGGGCTGGGTTACTGGCTGTCGTGGTTCGGCGGCTCGACCCCCGGCCAATACTCCATCTTGACGCCGGCGCTGGCGTCGGTAATCGGCGTCACCACGTTGGCTGCGCTGTCGGTCATGTTGATCGCGGCGCTGGCGCGGCCGCTGCTTTCCCATACCGCCCGTCCCCGCTCGGCCTCCTATCTCGTCGTCATCTCCTCCCTGTGCAACTTGTTCTCGGGCCGGGTGCCCTTTGCCGTCGGGCTCGCCGTGTCGCTGCTGGGGCTGTTCCTGCTGATCAACGGACGCCCCGTTCTGGGCGGGGTCGTCAACGGTCTGGCCACCCTTTTCTCTCCATTAGGGCCCTCATTCATCCTGCTGGCGTTGATCGGTCCCGCGATCGCCCGACGGGATTGGCGTGGCCAACTGGCTCGCTTCGCCGCACCCAGCGTCGTCGGACTGGTGCTGCCGGCATTGCTGTTCGGTGCCCCGTCACCGATGCCGTTCGCCTGGACGACGCTTGCCTGGTCGGTCGGCATCGTGGCCGCCGCGCTGTTCCTCGATCTGCCGAAGCATCTCCGGGTCGGGCTGTGGGCTGCCGCGGTGGTGTGCCTCGCCGCCTTCCTCATCCCGTCGGGAGTGGGCGCCAACATCAGCCGCTACGCGTTCCTGCTGTTGCCGCCTATCATCTGGGCGGTCGCCCGCAATCCACGACGGGTGATCGCACTCGCGCTGCTGCCCGCATTCGTCTACAGCGGCTACGTGGTCATTCACGACGTCGCGGCGGCATCTCGCCCGGCCGCGCAACAGACGTACTACTCCGGGTTGCGCACCAAACTTCTCACCCTTCCCAGCCGGAACAACTACCGCGTCGAGGTGCTGGATACCGCTACGCACCGCGCCGCCGCCGAGCTGATCCCCGACGTCTATCTGGCGCGCGGCTGGGAGACCCAGAGCGACTCGACCAACAACGCGCTGTTCTACGACCCGACCCTGCTGAACCCGACCAGCTACCGAAACTGGCTCGACTCCAACGCGGTCGCGTGGGTCGCGGTACCCACCGCGCCGGGCAGCAGTTACCAGACCGAGGCGAACCTGATCAAGACCGGACTGTCTTACCTGACGCCGGTCTGGAGCGACTCCCAGTGGTCGCTGTACCAGGTAGCTCGACCTCAGCGGATCATCCCGGCGCCGGCCAAGGTCATCGAGGCAAACGAAAGCCAGGTGGTCTTCGATCTCGCGGCTCCGACGACTTTGACGCTGCGGCTGCGTCCGGCGAAGTTCATCCACGTCATCAACCAGAACCCGAAGGCAGCGCCGGTCTGCCTGGCAGCGTCGATAAGGCCGGGCGAGATCCAAGCGACTTTCCCGGTTGCGGGGCGATACGTCCTCACGTCGAGTTTCGCGGTGATGAGTTCGGTCAAGAGCGCGGGCGGGTGCAGAACTCAACCAACCGGCTGAGCGAATCCGCCCGGGTTGGCACAATGGCGCCGTGACGACCACGCTACGGCTGCTGTCCTACAACATCCGCTCATTGCGCGACGACGAGGCAGCGGTCATGCGCGTCATCAGGTCCGCGCATCCCCACGTGGTAGCTATCCAAGAAGCGCCCAGATTCCTGCGGTGGCGCGCTACGGCCGCCCGCATTGCGCGCCAGAGCGGCCTGGTGGTGGTGACCGGCGGACGCACTGCCGCCGCGAACCTGCTGCTGTCTGATCTGGCCGTCAAGGTCCACGGCAGCAAGGACGTGCTGTTCACCCCTGATCCGAAGCTGCATCGGCGCGGAACCGCCCTGGCGACACTGTCCCTGCACGGCGCGAAGTTCGCCGTTGCCGGGATCCATCTCGATGTCGTGGAGGAGCCGAGGTTCCGGCATGTCGGGGAACTGCACGCGGCGATCGAGAGCCACGTGCCTGCCGACTTCCCGCTGATCGTGGCCGGTGACACGAACGACGACCCGGGCTCGCGGGTCTGGCAGGCGCTGGAGTCCCGCGGCGCGGACGCCTGGGCCACGGCTCCCAGCGGTGACGGCATCACCTCCAGCGTCGTGCTGCCCAGGCGCCGCATTGACGCGGTGTTCGTGGATCCCAGGCTGAAGGTGCGTAGCGCCGAGGTGATCAACACCCCGGACGTGCAGGTCGGCAGCGATCATCGCCCGCTGCTCGTCGAGATCGATCTCGACTGAGAGCGTCTCTCAAGCGAGGCTCAGAGCCGGCGAATCACCACGCCCAGCAAGCCCGGTCCGACGTGAGCCCCCACCACGGCGCCCACCTCCGATTCGTGCAGATCCCTTATCCGGGGCAGTTGTTCCTTCAGCTGCCGAGCGATCTCGGTAGCCCGGTCGGGCGAGGCGAGGTGTTGCACAGCGACGTCCACTTCGCTGTCCCCGGCAGCGTTGACAGCCAGTTGGACGAGCCGCGCGATCGCCTTCGATGAGGTGCGCACCTTCTCCAGCGGCAGGATCCGGCCATCGACGAGGTGCATCAAGGGCTTGACCGAGAGCGCGGTTCCGAGCATGGCCGCGGCGGTGCCGATCCGGCCGCCGCGATGCAACCATTCCAGGGAATCGACGTAGAACAGCGACGAGCTGTGGTCGATGCAATCGGTGGCCGCCGCGGCGACCTCCTCCGCATCGCCGCCGAATCGGGCACTGGCCGCGGCTGCCATCACGGCGAAGCCCAGCGCCATGGCGGTTGCCCGGGAATCGACGACCTGAACCGTGCCGGCCGGAAACTCCCCCGCCGCAAGCCGCGCCGAATCACAGGTACCCGAGAGCTGCCCGGACAGGTGGATCGACACGACCGAGCCAGCGCCCGAGTCCAGCGCGGCGCGATAGGCGGCGACGAAGTCGGCCGGCGTCGGGCGGGAGGTGGTCACCGTGCCGCGGTGTTGCAGCACCGCGGTCACGTCGGCCGGCGAGACATCGCTTCCCTCATAGCCCGAGCGGTCGCCGAGGCCGACCTGCAGCGGCACTATCCGGACCAGCAGCGACTCGGCCACGCCCGCAGGCAGGTAGGAGGTCGAGTCGGTGACCACCGCGACCTGCTGCGCGCTCTGCATGTGCAGAGGCTAGACGACGAAGTTGATCAGCCGGCCTGGCACCGCGATGACCCGTTTGGCCGCCCGCCCATCAAGCGCGGCAGCAACCCTCTCATCACCGCGGGCAGCCGCCTCCATCGCGGCGGCATCGGACTCGGCGGGCAACTGCAGCACCGCGCGGACCTTGCCGTTCACCTGGACCGGCACTGCGATGGTGTCATCGACCAGCAGGGCCGGATCGGCTGCCGGAAATGGCTGCCATGCCAGGGACTTCTGGTGCCCGAGCCTGGCCCACAGCTCCTCGGCGGCGTGCGGAGCCAGCGGAGCGACCATCAGGACCAGCGCCTCAGCGACCGCCCGCGGCGTGCCACCGTTCGGGTAGGCCTGCGTCATTGCATTGTTCAGCTCGGTGATCCGGGCGATGGAGGTGTTGAAGCGCAGTGATTCATAGCCGTCCCGGACAGCCTGAATAGTCTTGTGCAGCAGGCGATTCAGCTCGTCGGGGACGGGCTCGTCGGTCACATGCGGCAGGCCGGTGTGCTCGTCCAGGACAGTGCGCCACAGCCGCTGCAGCAACCGGTACGAACCGACGACCGCCTTGGTGTCCCAGGGCCGCGATTGCTCCAGCGGGCCTGTGAACATCTCGAACAGTCGCAACGTGTCCGCGCCGTAGGAGGCATACATCTCATCGGGCGTCGTCACGTTCCGCAGCGATTTACCCATCTTGCCGTACTCGCGCTGGACCGGCTTTCCCTCGTAGCTGAATCGGCTCTGCCCGTCCGCGACCTCCTCGACCACGTCCGCGGCCGGGACGTAGACGCCCCGCTCGTCGGTATAGGCGAAAGCCTGTACGTAGCCCTGGTTGACCAGCCGGTGAAAGGGCTCGGAACTCGAGACGTGACCCAGGTCGAACAGCACCTTGTGCCAGAAGCGGGCATACAGCAGATGCAGCACGGCGTGTTCGACACCGCCGACGTAGAGGTCCACGCCACCCAGCGGACGTTCGGCCGAGGGCCCCATCCAGTAGCGCTCGATGGCCGGGTCCACCAGCGACTCGGCGTTGTGCGGATCCAGATAGCGCAGCTCGTACCAGCAGGAACCGGCCCAGTTCGGCATGGTGTTGGTCTCGCGGCGGTACGTCTTGAGCCCGTCACCCAAATCGAGTTCGACGGTGACCCAATCGGTCAGGCGGCCCAGCGGTGGCTCCGGCGTCGAGTCGGCGTCCTCGGGCGGGAACGACTTGGGCGAGAAGTCGTTGGTCTCGGGCAGCAGCAACGGCAACTGGTCCTCGGGCAGCGCGATCGGCTGGTTGTCCTCGTCGTAGACGATCGGAAACGGCTCGCCCCAGTAGCGCTGGCGGCTGAACAACCAGTCGCGCAAACGGTAAGTCGTGGCGCCCCGACCGGCCTCGATCTTCTCCAGGTAGTCGATGATGGCCGCCTTTGCGGCTTCGATCCCCAGCCCGTTCAGATCGACGTCCTCATTCGCGGAGTTGATCGCGGGTCCATCGCCGGTGAAGGCCTTGCCACCGCTCTCCTCGAAACCATCGCTGGGCTGGACCGTACGCACGATCGGCAGCTCGAAGATCTCGGCGAACTCCCAGTCCCGCTCGTCCTGGCCTGGCACGGCCATGATGGCGCCGGTGCCGTAGCCCATCAACACGTAGTCGGCAATGAAGATCGGCACATCCTGACCGGTGACCGGGTTGACCGCGAAACTGCCCGTGAAGACGCCGGTCTTCTCCTTGTCCCCCTGGCGGTCGAGGTCCGTCCGCCGGGCGGTCTGCGCCTGGTAGGCCGCGACCGCTTCGGCCGGTGCGGCGAAGCCTCCGGTCCACGCCTGCTTGGTGCCTTCGGGCCACTCGTCGGCGATCAGCTGCGATACCAGGCTGTGTTCGGGCGCCAGGACTACATAGGTCGCGCCGAACAGGGTGTCCGGACGGGTCGTGAAAACGGTGATCGGCTGGGACGTCGCGGCACCGGCCACCGCGAAGTCGACGTGCGCACCGCGCGACTTGCCGATCCAGTTCTTCTGCATCGTCCGGACCTTCTCGGGCCAGTCGATATGGTCCAGGTCCTCCACCAGCCGGTCGGCATAGGCGGTGATCCGCAGCATCCACTGCGCCAGCGGCTTGCGGAACACCGGAAAGTTGCCCCGCTCCGAGCGACCGTCCGGCGTGACCTCTTCATTCGACAGGACGGTGCCCAGGCCAGGGCACCAGTTCACCGGCAGTTCAGAGATGTAGGCCAGCCGGTGGCGGTCGATGACGGCGCGGCGCTGCTGAGGCTCCAGTGCCGACCACTCGACGCCGTAGTCGTTGGTGCCCTCGTCCGGCTGGCGGCTGCCCTCGTCCAGCTGGGCGATCAGCTCGGTGATCGGCCGCGCCATGCCCCGGCCGTTGTCCGCCTCGTGGTCGTAGAAGGAGTTGAACAGCTGCAGGAAGATCCACTGCGTCCAGCGGTAGTAGCCAGGATCGGTGGTGGCGAAGACCCGGCGCTGATCGTGCCCCAGCCCCATCCGGCGCAGTTGCCGCTTGAAGATCTCGATCCGGCCGTACGTGGTGGTCGCGGGGTGCTGCCCGGTCTGCACGGCGTACTGCTCGGCCGGCAGCCCGAAGGCGTCGAAGCCCATGGTGTGCAGCACGTTCTCGCCACGCATCCGCAGGTAGCGCGCGAACACATCCGTCCCGATGTAGCCCAGTGGGTGACCGACGTGCAGGCCCTCACCGGACGGGTAGGGAAACATGTCCATCACGAACGCGTGCCGTCGGCCGGCCACGTCGGAGTAGCCCTCGCTCAGCTCGCCACTGGGATTGGGCGCGTTGAACGTGCCGCGACGCTCCCACTCGTCCTGCCAGCGCTGCTCCAGCTCATCCGCAAGCGCGGCGGTGTAGCGAAAAGGCGGGGTGTCGGCCTCTGTTGCCGCCGGTGCCGGACGGTCTGCGGTGCTCATGACGCTGGTCATTCCCTTCTGGATGGGTTGCTCCTGACATGCGAAGAGCCTCTGCGAAATCGCAGAGGCTCAGCCGCGCTGGTCCGGATGGAGGGACTAGCGCGGCCCGGTAAGGAGCAGACCCACAGTGCTCATACCGCTCATGCTACCCCCGCGGACGGTGGGTAGCTCCGGCCGCGGCATAGGCCGTCCGTGGCATCGGTGATCAATCAGCCGTGGCATCGGTGACGCTTCTATGGGTTGTCAAGCGGTGGTGGCTGTTGCGTTGAGGGTTTTGTAGAGTTCGCGGGCGATGTAGCGCTTGAGGGTGCGGCGGATTTCGGGGTCGGTTTTTCCTTCGGCGCGGCGGCGTTGGATGTAGTCGGTGGTGCGTGGGCAGGTCCGCCAGCGGGTGGTGGCGATGGTGTGTAGTGCGCGGTTGAGTTGACGGTCGCCGCCGCGGTTGAGTCGGTGTCGCACGACTCGGCCGCTGCTGGCCGGGATCGGGCTGGCGCCGGCGAGTGCGGCGAACGCGGCGTCGTTGCGGCAGCGTCGGTGGTGGGACCAGGACACGATGGCTTGGGCGGCGCTGACGGGTCCGACGCCGGGTCTGTTGATCAGGCCGGGGGCGAGTTCGTTGACGATGTGGCGTAGTTGTTGGTGGTTGGCGAGCAGGGCCCGGTGAGCGTCCTGGATGGCGGTGGCCAGGCGGCGGGCCTCGGCCCGTCGAACGGTCTGCTCCCGGGTGTCGGTGCTGGCGCCGCGGCGGCGGGCGATCGTGTGCAGCCGGGCCGCGGTGTAGGGGCCCTGGGCCAGTAGCCGGTCCTGGTCGCTGCCCGAGCGCAGCAGGGCGGTGAGTTGGTTCTTCTGCCGGGTCTGGGTGTCGGCGAGTTCTCGGCGGCCGGCCAGCAGGATCCGCAGCGCCTCCCGGTCTCCGTCGGCGCGGGGTATCGGCAGCCGGTCGGTGTCCATCCGCAGCACCGACAGGGCAGCCAGCTGGGCATCGATCGGGTCGGACTTGCCGCGGCCGCGGCGTTGTTGGCGTTGGGGCCGCTCCACCTCGACCACCGGCAGCCCGGCTCGGGTCAATGCCCGGGCCAGCCTGATGCCGTGCGAGCGGGTGCCCTCCAGCCCGATGAGGACCCGCGCGCCGGGGGCCTGGTCCCGGATCCATTCCAGCGCGGTAGCGAAACCGGTCTCGTCGTTATCGATGCACACCGTGGCGATCTTCGTGCCGGTCGGGGCGAGCATCTGCAGGGTGTGGGTGTCTTCATGGGTGTCGCCACCCACGACGACGTCGAATACTTCTGCAACCATGGTCATTGCGGCTCGGGTCTCCTTCCAGGAACCGGGGTTGTGGTCGGTACCGGCCTGGGTGGAGTCACCGAACGGCATATCTGTGATGAGTCACGCGGGCAACCGCGGACAGGCTTCTATCAAGCCAGCAGGTGGGCCAGGCCGGTGCCGGCGCGGGGGAGGACATGTCACCAGCAAGGCACGCCGAAACGGCGGCCAGATCAACTCAGAGTCACTCCCACACACCAGCACCGAGCCTGACAGCGATCCACCCAGAACCGCCGCAGCAACACTCACAGATCAACTCGTGTCTGATGTCGCTATGGCAACACGAGACGCGAGTTGATCAACTTGATCTGCAGGGTTGATCAGGAGGGTTGATCAGCGGGGTTGCGATCGCGCCTTAAGCCGTGGCATCGGCCGACTCGCTGTCCGGCGACAGCAGCGGAATGACCGGGCCGGGCGGACCGGCGTTGTGTGCTCGAAGCTTCCAGCCCTGACCGTCATCGCGGACCTCGGTCCAGTGGCAATTTGCCAGCGGCCCGAGAATGGACGGAGTCTGGGGCAATCCGAGAAGTTCGGCGGTCAGGCACATCGCGGTGGCGCCGTGGCTGACCAGCACGACGAGCTCGACCTCGGGTACGTCGGCGACCAGCGACAGCGCGCGATCCGCGACCTCGCGACGGGTCTCGCCGCCCCGGCGGGTGACGTCACGCCCGGCCAGCCAGTCGGCGAATTCGTCGGGGTAGCGCTGCTCCACCTCGTCTCGGGTCAGGCCTTCCCAATGGCCAAGGTGGCGTTCACGCAGCCTGGCGTCAACCATCAGTTCCAGGCCGGACAGCGATGCAACCTTCTGCGCGGTCCGCTGAGCGCGTTGCAGGTCGGATGAGATCAGCAGGTCCGGGTGCATCGCGGCGATCAATGCCGCCGCCTCCAATGCCTGCCCCTCGCCGACCGAATCGAGCGGCGGGTCAGACTGGCCTTGATAACGCCGTTCGGCGTTCCAGGACGTCCGGCCGTGACGCAGGATGACGATCCGGCGCCGCACTATGCCTCGACCGCGCCTGCCGGACCATCGCCAGCGCTGAACTCCAGGACGGGGCAGTCCCGCCAGAGCCGCTCCAAGGAATAGAAGACCCGTTCCTCGGCGTGCTGGACATGCACGACGATGTCGGCGTAGTCGAGCAACACCCACCGACCGTCCCGCTTGCCCTCACGGCGCAGCGGCTTGGCCCCGGCCAGTCTCAGCTTCTCTTCCACCTCGTCCACGATCGCCTCGACCTGGCGCTCGTTGTTGCCGGTTGCGATGACGAAAACGTCGGTAATGGCCAGGCGATCACTGACATCGATCAGCACGATGTCAGAGGCCAGCTTGTCGGCGGCAGCTCGACCCGCGATCCGGGCGAGGTCGACGGCGGAGTCAGTTGCGGTCACGATGGCTGAGGCTACCCGCCGTAGTGGTTGCGCCCCCATCCGGCGAGCCGGATGGGGGCGCAGGAACGGCCCACAGTGCGATCACTGTTCAGCCGAGCGGTTCAATTTTTGGCCGGCCTACTCGACGAGCCGGATCACGCCGTAGTCATAGCCTTTGCGACGGTAAACGACGCTGGGACGGCCGGTATCGGCGTCGGAGAACAGGAAGAAGTCGTGGCTGACCAGTTCCATCTCGAACAGTGCCTGGTCGATCGTCATGGGCTTGGCCGGATGCTCCTTCTCCCGAACGACCTGGCCCGGACCGGCATAGGGTTCAGACTCTTCCGGCTCCGGATCGGCCACCGCTACGGCCGCCAGTTCGGGCTCGATCAGGGCACTGGTCGCGGTTGCCACCGAGGTAGGGGTGTGCCGACCGTGGTGGACGCGGCGACGATCCGCCGCCTGACGGAATTTGCGCTCAAGACGTTCGATCGCGATATCGAGTGCCTTATAGAAGTCGGAGGCGCAGGCCTCGGCGCGGACCACCGGGCCACGTACTCGGCAGGTGATCTCTACCCGCTGGCAGACCTCGGATTGGCGCGGATTCTTCTCGTGGTGGAGTTCAACGTCGGCTCGGAGTATGCGGTCGTCGTAGCGCTCGATCCGAGCGAGTTTCTCTGCGACGTGCTGTCGGTAATGATCGGGAACCTCAACATTTCGGCCCCTCACAACAATATCCACGCGACCTCCCTGTGCTCTTAGGCGCCAGAGTTCAGCGCTTGCGAGACAAGTTCGGTGCCACAGACCTAAGCCGGTCTGCCCCCGCGGCACTAACTGCCCCGCGCTGGCGCCTCTCTGTTCTAGGTCATCGTTACGCTAGCCGCATTCCAACGATCTGCCCAGCGGGTTAGGAAATGAATCCTCAGTGCGCCGACCATGAATCCGCTGCACCGAACGGGCGCCTGGACGCTCGGCGCTACCGTCCGGCGCGGCTCGGCTCGGCTCGCGGCGCAGGTCAGCTGCGCGGCGCTACGGTCCGGCGCGGCGTGGCGGCGACCACCGCTGCGCCTGCCACTGCCCAGCCGGCGCTTCTCAGGGCACGCTCGGCCTCGCACACCGTCGCGCCGGTCGTGACGATGTCGTCCACGATAACGGCGACAAGACCTCGCGACGGTGGTGGCAGCGCAACCATTCGACCGCTCAGGTTCGCGCGGCGCTCAGCCGTGGACAAGCCTGCCGAGTCTTGGACCGAGCCAACGAGACGCAGGCAGTCCATCACCGGCACACCGCGCTGCTTCGCCACCGCCCGGGCCAGGCGCAGAACGTGATCGCCACCGCGGGCTCGTGCGGCGCCTGGGCGAGAGGGCACTGGCAGCAGCACGATTGCTCGCGGCTCGAGCCCGGCTGAACGCTCCAGGTCAGCGACCGCCCAAGCCAGGTAACCACCGAGCGGGCTCGCCAGCACCCGCCTACCCCGTTCCTTGTAGGCCAGCAGAGCAGCACGCACCGAGCCTTCATAACGCGCTGCCGCGCGCACGGCGGGGACAGCGCTGGCCGCGATGGAGCGCGGTGTGACGCGGCACCGATCGCACCACGCCAGCTCGGGCGCTCCGCAGCCGACGCACCGTACCGGCAGGACGAGATCGAGCAGGTGTTCCAACAACTCGCGGGTCGATCGCCCAAGTTCAGCCCTGTTGATCATCCTTCGAGCCTGCACCCCAGCGGGAGTCCAGCATCGCCGTCCGGCAGATCTGTGGACGGTCGACTGCTCTGTGGATAACAGCTGGCGGCCGCTAGACCCACCAATCAGGGGGCATAGGCAGGTGCGTAACCATCGGTCTGGCCGCCACCGGATAGCGACGCCCAGCCGTTGAAGGTCTGGATCCAGACCGTGCCAGGCGTACCTGCCGACACCACCGGCGCCTGCCCGACGGTTGCCGCAACATCGGTGATCCCGCGTGGCAAGCCGGTGGACGGGACGGCGTCCAGGTACGAGCCGTCGGACTTCACCGTGTACATCTGCGGTTCCCCGTCGGGCGTCCCGGCGACCATCAGAAGCGTCGTGGCGTCCTTCCACGCAACGTCGGTCACCTTCAGGGCGGTGGGCGTGACCGCCTCGAAGGATTCGAAGCTCACCGACTCCCCAGCAGGGACGACCGAACCGATCCAGACCGCCTCGCTGCTGTCGTCCGCCGTGCGGAAGACGACCGCCAACCGGATTCCGTCAGGGCTGAATCGCAGGGCCTCGATCTCTCCCTTGGGCGGCAGTCCGGCCGCCAGCGCAGCGGGCGTCGGCACCAGAACGGGCTTGCGGTCAGCCGGCACCCGATAGATCGCTCCCCCCACGCCGAGCCACGCCTCGGAGGTACCCGGCCGAAATTCGGCCGAGCTGGTGGGGCGAGCCGGCAGGCTGACCTTGCCGAGCGGCCCCGTCGACGGACCGAGCACCAGGCCGCCACCGTTGATACCGGCTACCAGCGCGCCGGCCTTGACGCGGTGCAGCGCAACCGAACGAAGGGCGTAGCTGCCGCTGCCCACCGGACCGGGCACGGGCTTGTAGTCGACGCCGCTGATCAGGCCCCCGTTGCGCAGGAAGTACTGCTGTGCGCCGGGTGCGCTGTTGTCCGATCCCAGGCCGGGGAACGTCGAGGTCGAGAAGACGGTCCCGGCGCCAGGGATCTCGACCGGCTTGCCGCCGTCGGTCAGGGTGAGGCGTCCGGCATACCGGATCGGTCCGAAGGTGTAGGCCAATTCGGTCGCCAGCCGGCTCAGGGCGGGTTGGTCGAAGTGGGAGCTGCCCGGTATCTCCACGACGATCGGATCCGCGTCCGTCACCCCGGCGCGACTGAGATCCGACCCGTCCGGAATATCGGTCTGAACCGAAGCGGCGAGTTCCTGGCGCGGCCCACCCAGCATGCGGGCGAGCAGCCACGAGGCCAGCGACTGGCCCTCCAGCGCCGAATAGCGCAGGTCCGGGACGAGCTGAGTCTCTGAGGAGTCGAAGAAGTAGAGCAGATGGGCGCTGTAGCTGACCTGAAAATCGACGCGCCTGATCAGCAGGCCGGTGAACGGCAACTGGTCGATCCGCCAGACGTTGTTGATCCGTTTCAGCAAGAAGGTGGCCGACGTCGTGCGGCCGATTCCCACACCTGTCTTCTCCGGCGTGTAGATGCCGCTGGCGTCCACCGAGCCGATGCGCTGGTAGCTGAAGCCGACCGTGGCGGTGTTCCCGCTCAGCTGCGCCACGTCGATCTTGTAGTCGGAGACGACCGTGACCGCGTTGTCATTCCACTTGCCGCCGGCATCGGTCGTGAGGAACTGCCGGGCACCCGAATGCCTGGCATCCGAGCTCAGCGAGGCGTTGAGGAATCCGAAGACAATCGTGCGTGGATCATCGCCGGGCCGCGGGCCATCGTCACTGGCTGCAGAGGGCGACACGTCCACGCCGACCGTCCGCACCGCTTCCGGACGGGACGAGTGCGGGACGCCGGAGCAGGCCGCCAGCAGTGCGCAGACGGCCAGGCAGGCGGCCAGCACGGCCCGGTGTGCGAGCTTCATGCGTCCACCTCCGTAGGCGCCAGCGGCAAGGGCGATGACACCAGGGTGCCACCAGCCGTTCGCGGAAGGGTCAGCCGGAACACCGCTCCTTCCCCACGCTCGCCCCAGGCCTGCAGCCAGCCGGCGTGCAGCCGGGCGTCCTCCAGGCTGATGGCCAGCCCCAGGCCGGTGCCGCCGGTGAGCCGGCTTCGCGACGGATCGCCCCGCCAGAACCGGTTGAATACCAGGCCGGCCTCGCCCGGTCGTAACCCGACGCCCCGGTCGCGCACCGCGACGGCAACCGCCTGCTCATCCGCACCGACCCTGATCTCGACAGGCTTTCCTTCGGCGTGATCCAGGGCGTTGGCGATCAGGTTGCGCAGGATCCGGTCGACCCGCCGGGAGTCGATCTCGACCATGATGGGCCCTCGCGGTAGCACCGCCCGCAGCTCGGTGCCGTGCCGCCGGGCCAGGCTATGACTTGCTGTCACCGCTCGCTCGACCACTCCGACCAGGTCGATCTTCTCCACTTCCAGATGTGCCGCGCCCGCGTCGTACCGGGAGATCTCGAGCAAGTCCGACAGCAGGTTCTCGAACCGGTCGAGCTCGTTGTAGAGCAGCTCAGCCGAGCGCGCCAGCGCGGGCTCGAAGGAGTCCCGGCTGGTGTAGAGCAATTCGGCGGCCATCCGCACGGTCGTGAGCGGAGTGCGCAGCTCGTGCGAGACGTCGGAGGTGAACCGCTGCTGGAGCCGGGACAGCTGCTCCAGCCGGTGGATCTGCTGTTGCAGGCTGATGGCCATGTCGTTGAACGAGGTCGCGAGCAGGGCGATGTCGTCCTCACCGGAGACCCTCAGGCGTTGGGTGAGGTCACCCGAGGCCAGGCGCTGCGCGGTCTGGGCCGCGACTCGAACCGGACGGACCACCTGTCGGGTCACGAGCACCGCGATGACGGCCACCAGCAGCACCAGAGCAACGCCTGCCAGCAGCGCGGTTCGCTGCACCAGCCTGATGGTGTTCTGCTCGGCCGAGAGCGGGAACAGGTAGTACAGCTCGAAGGATCCTGCCCGGGTGCTCACCGGTTCGCCGACGATGAGTCCGGGGGTACTTCGCTGGTTGGCGAGGGTGACCGGCGCGTACTGAACCGCAAGGACGCCGGTGCGGACGACGGTGCGCAGATCGTTCGGGATCGGCGGTCCAGCCGCCAGCTGTTGATCGACGCTGGCGTCCGGCGAGCGGATCGCGATGGTGAACAGGCCGGCGTTGTTGCTGCTCGAGGTGAGATCTGTGGTGAGCTGGTCGGCCGCCTGCCGGATGCCGGTGATGTCGCCCGGGGTGACGCCGGCGAAGTGAGTGCGAGCGGGGTCGAGTCCGGCGTTGGCCTGGGCGACCGCCGCGTTCCGCTTGGCCCGGAGCACACCATTGCTGATCTGGTCGATCAGGAACAGCCCGATGAGCAGGACGATGACGCCGGTGACGGCCACCGTGGTGGCGGCGACTCGGAACTGCAGAGATTGGCGCCAGGTCGCGGCAAGCCGACCGCTCTGCTGTGCGAGCCAACGACCGGCCGTCCGCCCCGCCTGCCTGCCCTCGCTCAGAGCGCGCCGGCTAATGGCACCTGCGCGCTCGGCGGTCACGGAGGTCCGGCCTTGTATCCCACACCGCGAACGGTCAGTACCACCTCTGGGCGCTCGGGATCGCGCTCGACCTTGGAGCGAAGTCGCTGAACGTGCACGTTCACCAGGCGGGTGTCGGCTGCGTGGCGATAGCCCCAGACCTGCTCCAGCAGCACCTCACGGGTAAAGACCTGACGTGGCTTGCGGGCGAGTGCGACGAGCAGGTCGAACTCCAGCGGGGTGAGCGAGATCTGCAGACCGTCTCGCACGACCTGGTGGGCCGGAACGTCGATGCTGACCGGCGAGGACGGCGGCCCGATGATCAGCGTCTCGCCGCCGGACTCGTCGTAGCGCCGCAACCGGGCGCGAATCCGCGCGGTGAGTTCCTTCGGCTTGAACGGCTTGACGATGTAGTCATCGGCGCCAGACTCCAGCCCCAGGACGACGTCGACGGTGTCGCTCTTGGCGGTCAACATAATGATCGGCGTCCCGGATTCGGCCCGGATCGCCCTGCACACGTCGATGCCGCTGATCCCGGGCAACATCAGATCCAGCAGCACGACATCGGGCTTCACCTCGCGGAACGCTGCCAGTGCGCGCGAGCCGTCAGCGACGAACGCCGGGTCGAATCCATCGGAGCGCAGCACGATACCGAGCATCTCGGCCAGGGAGGAGTCGTCGTCGACTACCAGCACGCGGGGCTTCATGCCTCCATCGTGGCATCTTGAAGCAGAATTGTGTGGCAGCGGCGCCCCGGGGAGGCTATGCGTCCTGGCCAGCCGGGTCGTGTCGAGCGATTTGACACCGAGCCAGCCGGTTGCCGGGTAATTTATGAGCCCATGACGAGGAGCCCGCGCCGGCGCAACACGTCCACCGATCGCACGCCGGCAGCGCCCGAGTCCACGATCAAGCTGAGTTATGCGGAGAAGGTCCGAGCGCTGCTGCGTGAATCACTGATGGATGCCGCGGCCGAGGCACTGGCGCGCAACAGTTGGAGCGCGACCCGGATGGTGGATATCGCGGCCGCGGTCGGGGTCAGCCGCCAGACCGTCTACAACGAGTTCGGCAACAAGGATGAACTCGGCCGTGCGCTGCTGCTTCGGGAGTCCGGCAAGTTCCTCAACCAGGTCGAAGCGGCGCTGGACCTGCACCCCGGCGATCCGGTATCCGGCTTGGTCGCATCTATCGAGGTCTTCCTGCGTCTCACCCAGCAGGAGCCGCTGCTGCGAGCGATCATCGGCGGCGCGGACCCGAACCACTCGGACCTGTCGCCGCTGCTGAGCGACCAGGGTGCGGCAGTTCTCCCTTTCATCACCGGACGACTCTCGGATCGGTTCCTCTCCCAATGGCCCGACGCCGATCGCGCCGGTGTCGAGGTCTACTCGGCATCAGTGGTCCGGCTAGCGATCTCGCACGTCGTCTTTCCAGTCGCCGAGCCGGCGGTAACGGCTGCAGACATCGGACGGGTGTTCGCGCCGTACCTGAATGAGCTCACCGCTGGTGCTGAAGGTGAGCCCCAATCGCGTCCCGCTGCAAAATTCCAGTGATCAACTCGCGTTTCGTGTCGCTACGGCAGCCTGAAACGCGAGTTGATCAACTGGATCTGAAGGTCAGGCGGCTGCGGTAGGCGGCCGACTGTTCTGACTCATCCTCCTGCGGGGTCAGAAATAGGAGACGACACGCGTCGTGGACGCGTGTCGTCTCCTATTTTCGGAGGGAACCGGCGGGATCAGTAGCGGTAGTGGTCGGACTTGTACGGTCCGGCGACGTCGACGCCGATGTAGTCGGCCTGATCCTTGGTGAGTTCGGTCAGGGTGGCCCCGACCGCGCTCAGGTGCAGGCGGGCGACCTTCTCGTCCAGGTGCTTGGGCAGCACGTAGACGTCGTTGCGGTACTCGCCCTGCTTGGTGTGGA
>JAVEES010000048.1 GCA_030840285.1 Pseudonocardiales bacterium | reverse complement strand
TGACGTGCTGCTGGGCGGCCGGGTCGTGCAGGGCATCGGCGGCGCGATCGCCGCGCCGACCGCGCTGTCGCTGATCACCACGCTGTTCGCCGAAGGTCGGGAACGCAACCGGGCCTTCGCCGTCTACGCGGGCGTCTCGGGTGGCGGCGCGGCCATCGGCTTGCTGCTCGGCGGCGTGCTAACCGAGTACTTCGACTGGCGCTGGGTCCTCTTCGTCAACGTGCCGATCGGGCTGGCCCTGATGGCCGGCGGGTTCCTCTACATCCACGACTCCGAACGCTTGACCGGCAAGTTCGACCTCGTCGGCTCGCTGCTCTCGGTGACCGGCATGGTGTCCCTCGTCTACGGCTTCATCAACGCGGCCAACCACAGCTGGAGCGCGGGCACGACGGTCGCATCACTCGGTGGCGGCGTCTTGCTCCTCGTCGCCTTCGCCGTCTACGAATCCCGCTCGCCGATCGCCATCCTGCCGCTGCGGATCTTCGCTGACCGATCCCGCGCCGGCTCCTACGTGGTCATGCTGATCATCGGCGCTGCGCTGTTCGGGATGTTCTACTACCTGACCTTCTTCATTCAAGGCGTGATGGGCTTCAGCTCGCTCAAGTCGGGCGTGGCCTACCTCCCGTTCAGCCTGATCATCATCGTCGGCTCCGGGATCGTCAGCCAGGTACTGCCCAAGGTGGGGCCGAAGGTATTGATCACCGGTGGTGCGGCCCTCATGACGGCCGGCATGCTCTGGTACGCGCAGGTGCACGCCGACACCAAATACTGGTCCGGCATCTTCCCGGCCATGATCGTCACCGCAACCGGCCTGGCAATGGTTTTCGTGACCCTCACCGTGGTCGCCGTCACCAAGGTCAGCGACACCGACACCGGCCTGGCATCGGCATTGCTCAACGTGGGCCAGCAGATCGGCGGCTCCATCGGACTCGCCGTGCTCGCCACCGCCGCCACCAGCGCAACGAAGAGTGCGGGCGCCTCGCAGATCGCCAAGCTGACAGGTGCTTCGCGGCAACACCTCGCCGAACTGCTCGCGAGTGCCCAGAGCGGCAAGCCGGCCTCCCCAGCCGCCTACGCCGACCACCCCGCTCTGCAGGCGGCGCGCATCGTCCAAGCGCACGGATCAAGCCACGCCTTCCTGGTCGCTGCCGTGCTCGGCGTGGTCGCGGTGATCGCCGCGATCGGGCTGATTAAGGTCACGAAGACCGACGTTGCGCAGGCCCCCGAACTGGCCCTCGCCGCCTGAGCGCCGACCGCGCCGGCCCCACGATCACAAAGCGCTTCGGGAAAGAGATGACAATGCCACCCTTCGTACTGGGTCTCCCGAAACGTGATGCGACCAAGGCCGGCGCGTTCTGGCGCTCGAACTCACGTTGGGTCCATGGTGATGACGACCTTCCCGTTCGCGCGCCCTTGCTCGACGTAGGCAAGCGCTTCGAGTGTCTGGTCGAACGGGAACGTCCGGTCCATCACGGGGTAGAGATGGCCAGCGTCATACAGCGTGGCCAATTCAGCGAGCTGGGTGCCGCTTGCCCGCATGAAGAAGAACGAGTAGCTCACGCCGAGCTTCTTGGCTTGTCGGCGAACCTTGCGGCTGATCAGGTTCATGACGACTCCGAGCAGCATCGGCGCTCCGAGTTGCTTGGCGAAGCCGGCGTCGGGCGGGCCTGCGACACCGATGGCCATTCCGCCCGGCTTCAGCACGGTCAGTGACTTCTCGAGGTTGGTGCCGCCGAGGGAGTCCAGCACCACGTCGTAGCCAGACAAGATATTGGCGAAGTCGTCCGTCGTGTAGTCGATGACAACGTTGGCGCCCAAGCTGCGCACCCGATCTGCATCGGCGCCGGTCGCGGTCGTTGCTACGTAGGCGCCGAGATGCTTGGCGAGCTGGATCACCGTCGAACCCAGGCCGCCGGCTCCGGCGTGGACGAGCACCTTCTGGCCGGGACGGATCTTGGCGCGTTCCACCAGAATCTGCCAGGCGGCCAGCGCAACGAGAGGCACAGCGGCCGCCTCCTGCATGGACAGGGAGCGTGGCTTGAGTGCGAGGTCGGCCTGGTCGACCGCGACGTACTGAGCGAAGGTCCCGATGCGCAGGTCGCGTGGCCGGGCGTAGATTTCGTCCCCCACCTGGAATTCCGGTACGGCGGGACCGACACGGGTCACGACACCGGACATGTCGTGGCCGAGCACGAAGGGCTTCCTGTACTTCAGAAGCTGCTTGAACTCCCCGTTGCGGACCATCTTGTCCAGTGGGTTGATGCTTGCGGCGCTCACCCGGACGAGGACATCGCTGTCGCGAAGTTCGGGCTCGGGCACCTCGGCGGCCCGCAGGCCATCCTTGCCGTACTTGTCTACGACGAATGCCTTCATGTCAGCCGCGGCTTCCTGCGAGTTCGGCGAGTCGTGCGACGTTTTATCCGATACCGCGAAGCCGCCCCTGTCACGACAAGCCGTCTCCGGGTCAGGTTGCGAGTCATGCGAGGAACTCGAGAACCTTCTTTACGAATTCGGCGTGGTACTGGAACACTCCGCCATGCCCGGCGTCGCTGTACAGGACAAGTTCACTGTTCGGCAGGCGTCCTGCCAGGTCAGTGGAGTTGCTACTCGGAACCATTCGGTCGGTGTCACCGTTGGCCACCAACACCGGCTGCTGAATGCGGGAAAGATCCGCTGGAACTTCGCGCCCCCAGCGGTGGATCGCTTTCAGTTGCGCGCGGAAGGCGCGCGGCGA
>JAVEES010000043.1 GCA_030840285.1 Pseudonocardiales bacterium | reverse complement strand
GAACGTCGAGAACGTGGTGAGGCCGCCGCAGAAGCCGGTCCCGAGCAGCAGCTGCAGGTTGGCCGGCCAGCCGTGGCTGGCGACGCCGGCGGCCACTATGCCGAGCAGGAAGCAGCCGAGCACGTTGACCAGCAGCGTTCCGAGCGGGAACGGACGGGGCACCAGCGATCTCACCCAGCGGTCGGCGAGATACCGGCTGGGCGCCCCGATCGCGCCACCGAGGAACACCAGCAGCACAGTCATGGCTGCTCCGGGTCGAACGGATCCAGCGCCTCGTGGGTGGGCGCGATGCGCATTTTCGGAGCGAGCTGCCGTACCAGCGACATGCCGGCGAGCGCTGTCATGAGGCCGCCGACCACGCTGGCCGCGAGGTAGCCGCACGCGGTTGCCAGCTCATGAGCGGCGCCGAGCCCCCGAAGTTCCACCGCGAAGGTCGAGAATGTAGTGAACCCGCCGAGCACGCCCGTCCCGAGGGCCGGCCGTAGCAGCCGATGCGGTCGCCAGATGTCGGTCACGGCGACGACCAGCATGCCGAGCAGAAACGAGCCCAGCAGGTTGATCCCCAAGGTCGAGTACGGAAACCCGCTCGGGGCGACCGGCCACAGTCGTTCGACGCCGTAGCGCGCAAGCGTTCCGAGCCCGCCGCCGACCGCGATCACCGCGAGGACGGCCGGGTTCGGTGCGACCGCCCGAGGTTGGCCAGCGGTGTGCGGCTGCGCCACCGTCTTTCAGCCCGCGGCCGGCTGCTCGAGCGCTGCCGAGTCCTCGGTGAAATGAACGCCGAGGGCGTCGAGTGCCTGGTCCAGGACGCGTTGCACCGTGAGGGTGTCCGACAGCGGCATCACGGTGCTCTCGGTTCGTCCGTCCAGGATGGATTCGGTGACCTCGGCGAGCTCGTGGGCGTATCCGGCGCCGGTGGGCTCCCTGGTCAGGTGCTCTGGCTCGGCACCGTTTCGATGCAGCACGATGCTTCTCGGATGATGGAACCGCGGCAGCACGTCGATCCACCCGCTGCTACCGAAGATCCGGGCCTGGCCGGGCATCGGGCTGTGCAGCGAGCACAGCAGCGTCGCACTGGTGCCTCCGGTGAATCCCAGCAGCAGGCTGGCCTCGGCATCCACGCCGGACGGTTCGAGCGAGCCCTGCACCGCTACCGACTCGGGCTCGCCGAGAATCATCTGCGCGAACGAGACCACGTACACCCCGAGGTCGAGAAGCGCGCCGCCACCAAGCTCGTGGGCGAAGCTGCGATCCGAGGGATCGAACTCGCGAACGACTCCGAGGTCGGCCTGCACCGAGCGGACCGTGCCGATCGCTCCCTCGGCGATCAGGTTGCGGGTCTGGGCGATGACGGGCTGGAAACGCGTCCACATCGCTTCCATCGCGAAGATCTGCCGGCGCCTGGCTTCGGCGATCAGTTGCTCGGCGCCGGCCAGCGTCGCTGTGAATGCCTTCTCGACGAGGATGGCCTTTCCGGCTTGCAGAGCGGCCAGGCCGATCGCGTGGTGTTGCGGGTGCGGTGTCGCGATGTAGAGGACGTCCACGTCGTCGGCCTCGATCAGCTCGCGGTATGAGCCGTAGGCGCGAGGGATGGCGTGTCGATCAGCGAAGGACTGCGCGCGCGCGCCCGATCGGGATGCCACGGCGGTGACGGCGGCATGCTCGACGAATTCGAAGTCACGAACCACGTTCTCGGCGATCCGTCCCGGTCCGACGACACCCCATCGCACGACTCGTCCGGTCACCGTTGCTACCTCCGCCTCGACTGCTCACCGCTAGATCATTTGCGGTCTCGATATCGGCTCAACGTTACTGGCCACTCCGAAATCCCATGATCAACTCGCGCTTGGTGCGATGCCCAGGGGGCGGTGTTTGGGGTGGTGGCCGGTGGCGAACACTGAGCGTCAGCCATGTGGCGTAGCCGGCCACGATCGCGTTCATCGCCCCCTGTCCGAGCCAGGCGGCCCCGCGATGTTGGCCGGCTCACTGGTCAGCGTCCGGCGGCGCCGTCGAGTCGTCTACGGAACGGCTCTCCCGCGCAGCCTCGACGCGATGCACCCGGACCCGCCAGATGACAAGGGCGACAAGAACCAGCGCCAGGACCACGAGCGCGGCACCGCGCCCAACCGTCTTCTCGACGGCCTTGTAGGAGTTACCGGTCACGTAGCCCAACACGACGAACCCGGTACCCCACACCAGGCCGCCGGCCGCGTTGAACGCGAGAAATAGCCGGTACCGCATCCGGGAGGTGCCGGCCAGGGCGGGCATCACCGCCCGGAAGAACGCGACGAACCGGCCCAGGAACACGGCCCAGCCGCCGCGGCGACGCAGAAACTCTTGGGCGTCGTTCAGTCGGCGGCGTCTCTTATCGAGGATGCGCAGCCGAAGTATCCGGGGACCGACGTGGCGACCGATCTCGTAGCCGACCGAGTCACCGACGATGGCGGCGACGACGACCAGCACGATCATGAGCCACAGCTGGACACGGCCCTGGCTGGCGATGACGCCGCCGAGCACCGCGGCGGTCTCACCCGGGAGCACGAAGCCGACGAAGATGGCGTCCTCGGCGAAGACCAGCGCCGCGACGACGAGATAGACCAGGACGCCGTTGAGGTGGAACAGCCGGTCGAGAAGGCTGCTCACGGTGCTACGTCTGGCCCGCTCGCAGCCGCGACCTCCGGGCGCCTGCTCTTGGCCACCAGCAACGGTTCCAACCGGGGTCGGTCGCGCAGCCACGCCGCGGCCCGGGTAAGCGGAACCCGGACGAGAAACCATCCAATGATCCCCACGGCGGCACCGATGACCAGCCCGGCCAGGACATCGCCCGGGTAGTGCGCGCCGACGTAAACCCGCGCGAACGCCATCAGCACGGCCGCCCCGACCGCGACCAGGCCGAGTTTGCGGGAGAACAGCAGGATGCCTGCCGCGGTGGCACCGGCCATTACGGAGTGATCGGAGGGAAAGGACAGATCCGCCGAGCGGGCGACCAGGACAAGGACGTTGGGATGGCCGGTGTAGGGGCGTGCTTCGTGCGCGGCATGCACTATCGGCTGGTTCACCGCGACCGCGACCAGGACCGCGAGACAGGCCCAGGCCGCCGCGGCCAGCGTGCGCGGCGTGCCGCGCCTGCTGCGGATCAGCCCGCCGATCAGCAGCAGCCCGAACAGCACCACGCCATCCTTCGCGTAGTCCACCAGTGGTGAATGCAGCCAGCCGGTGTTTCTGGCGAAGGTGTTGATGTCATCGAAGAGTCGATGATTCAACCGCGAAAGGCCACCCATGACTGCTCCGTCCGCTTTCGTGGTCTCGATGCGCCGACACTGAGCGCGGCACTGCGCCCTCCTCCGCGCCGACCTATGCTCCTACGGGTCTGTAGGAACTGGTCTCCTACGGTACTGTAGGAAGAGCGAGGATGGAAACCGACGACACCGGGTAGGCAGTGTGAGCAGACGGCGCGCATCAGGGGGCCTGGAGTCGGAGGTCCTGGCCACGTTGTGGGCAGCCGAGAAGCCCCTCACCGCCGGTGACGTCGTCGACGCGCTTGGCCGGGGTCTCGCATACACCACGGTGCAGACCATCCTCGCCCGCCTGCACGTCAAGGGGGCGGTCCATCGAGAGCAGGTCGGTCGCGCGCACGCCTACACGCCCGTGCTGGATGAGGCCGGATTGGCGGCCAACCGGATGCGGGCCATGCTCGACCGCGGCGGTGACCACGCCGCGGTGCTGACTCGCTTCCTCGGCACCCTCACCCCCGATGAGGAGGCCACTCTCGCGAACCTGCTGGCCCGGCAACGGCCTGCCGGGGGTGGCGGCTGATGTATCTGTCGGTCTACCTTCCGCTGCTGTTCAGCGCGGTCTTCGGGCTCGCCGCCCCGGTGCTCGCCCGGCGGCTGCCGCCGCATGTCGCGACCTGGCTGCTGTCGGTCGGTGGCCTGCTCTCGGCTGCCGCGTCGAGTGCGTCGCTGGCGTTGCTCGCGTTCCTGTTCCTCGCCCAGAACCCGGTCCTGATGGCCCGCGGGCACTGGTCGGAGAACTTCCTGCGCGGTCATGCCGAGTATGCAGTCCCCGTCGGGGCGCTGGCGACCGTGGCCGTCGGACTGTTCGCCGCACGGTTCGTGCGGGCCGCTGCCCGACGCGTGACCGCGGTCCGCGACGCGTACCGCCTCGCCGCGGCGCTGCCCGTGTCCGGTGGGGAGCTCGCCGTTCTCGACGCGGCCGACCGGCAGGCGTTCGCGGTGCCCGGCCGCCCGGGCCGCATCGTGGTGACCACCGGGCTGCTGCGGAGCCTGGACGCTGGGCAACGCAGGGCGCTGCTGGCCCACGAACGCGCGCACCTGGCCCGGCGCCACCACCTCCACCAGAGCGTCGTCGCCGTGGCCGCGTCGGTAAATCCGCTACTCGGCCAGCTGCCCGCCGCGCTCGAGCTGTCGTGTGAACGGTGGGCCGATGAGGACGCCGCCCGCGTGTGCCAGCGCGCCACGGTGGCCGACGCCCTCACCCTTGCCGCTACCGGTACTCCGCTGACGGCGCCGGCGGTGGTTCTGGCCGCCGCCGGCGGCGATGTCGCGACCCGCGTGGTCGCGCTGTACGCGCCCGCGCCCAAGCTCGTGGTGTGGCGGGTCACGCTGCTGAGCGTGCTGCTCGCCGCGACCGCGGTCGCCGTCGCCCTCGCCCTGCACGACACCGAAAGGCTCTTCGAGCTCGCCCAGAGCGCCTACCGCACCGGGAAACGCTGAACCGGCGAGCACGCCACCGGCCGCGCCGGTGATCAGCCTGTTTTCCGGGCGGCTGTCGGACCGAACCGGCCGGCCAGGCTTAGGACGGATGGGCGGGCTGGTGCTAGCTGCCCGCTTGCAATTGCTAGCACCAGCGTGCACAGTGGTGGGGTGAACGTCGATGACATCAAAGAAGCCGCCAAGGCCAAGACGTTGAAGGTCAGCACGATCGGCGACTTCATTCGCGAACAGCGCGAGCAGGCACACGTGTCGGTCCGGCAGCTTTCCAAGCTGGCCGGCATCTCGAATCCGTACCTGTCACAGATCGAGCGGGGGCTGCGCAAACCGAGCGCCGACATCCTCCAGCAGATCGCGAAGGGACTTCGGATCTCGGCCGAGCAGCTGTACGTCAAGGCTGGCATCCTCGAAGACCGTTCCGGTGGCGGCGAACTGGTCCTGGCCATTCTGGCTGATTCCACGCTCACCGAGCGCCAGAAGAGCGTGCTGGTCGAGATCTACGAGTCCTTCCGACGCGAGAACGAATCACAGCGCAGTCCTGAAGAACCCATCGCCGAACCGCCCGCCGCCGCGGCCGGCTGATCTGCCGGAGTGCAGACGCCACAGAGCGAACGCCCCGCCATCGACCGCACCGACATCGACCGCACATCGAGCCCCGGGTCGATGGATACACACCACAGCAATATCGATTGCACCGCCCACAGAGATGAGGAGAACCATGTCGACCACCACCGATGCTCGTGACTACGCCGACGCCGCACTGAACCAGGGCAAGGCTGCCATCGGCCAAGGCCGAGTGGCGTTCGAGCAGGCAAGCAATGCCGCCGCCGCGGCCCTCGAGGCGGCCAACAAGCGGGTCAGCGGAGCCGTGAAGTTCCGCCCGACCCTGGTCGCCGAACCGGCCTACGCCGCCCTGGGTGCCGCGGATCTGGTCGCCGAAGCCGTGACGAAGCGCGCCGAGGCACTGCCTGCCGAGGCACTTACCAGCCTTTTCAAGGCGCAGGATGCTGGCCGAGCCCGCCTGACCGAGGCCCAGAGCGACGCTGTGTCGAAGGTCGCGCAGTTGCGAGCCACCCTCGACGCCGGCGTGACCTCGGCCAAGGAACTGCGATCGGGGCAATTGTCTGCCAAGGCAAAGGGGATCACAGAGGGTTATGTGACGGTTGCCAGAGGCGTTTTCGACAGCCTCGCAGCACGTGGTCAGGCCCGCGCCGGTGAGCTTCGCAAGGATCCCCGCCTGCTCAAACTGCTCGGTGACGTGAGCGACGCAGCTGACTCGATCGAGGCGAGGGTGCGTCCGGTCGTCGGCAGCGTCGAGGCGCAGGTTCGTCCGGTCGTCGACTCGATCGAGGCGCGGGTGAATCCGGTGGTGGGCCAGCTCGTCGAGAGCGTCAAGTCGGCCAGCCCGCTCCGCTCGGCACCGCTCGGGAAGGCCCCGGTGCGCAAGCCGGCCGCCAAGAAGGCTCCCGCCAAGGCGGCGACCGTCGCCCGGAAGGCCCCCGCCAAGACCACGTCAGCCGCGACAGCGTCAGGGCGCAAGCCGGCCGCCAAGAAGGCTCCGGCCAAGGCAGCGACCGCGACCAAGGCAGCGACCGCCACCAGAAAGGCTCCGGCGAGGAAGGCTGCCGCCAAGAAGGCTCCGACCAAGGCAGCGACCACGGCACGGTCCTCCCGCTGACCGCAAGGCCCGTACCACGGTTGATCAACTCGGGTTTAACGTCGCAATAGGGACATCAGACGAGAGATGATCAACGAAAATGACGGCGGCGGCCCCGGCTCGGTTACCGAGCCG
>JAVEES010000011.1 GCA_030840285.1 Pseudonocardiales bacterium | reverse complement strand
CACTGTCTTGAAGGCGGACCGCTTCCTTCAGTTGTCGGTGGAAGAGCTGAGTTACCGGCGCAGCGACACTCCCTCCCATGTGAAGTTCGTGGGCACACTCCCGCCGGCCGCTCCTAGTGGTGATCTTCCTACCTGGTGGCAGGACGTCATCAGCGCCGAGCGAGTTGTCGTGGTCACGCAGGGAACGGTCGCCAACCAGAGCTTCACTGACCTGATCGAGCCGACGCTTCAGGCACTGGCCGGCTTCCCCGGTCTGGTCGTGGCGGCCACGGGCAGCCCAAACCGCATGACGTCAATCGCCAAAGCCGTCCTCACCCTGGAGAGGCAACGCTGAAGAAACTCACTGAACAGCGCGAAAGCCCGGGACAGGGGCACATCGACGCCCAGAGAGGCGACCTGCGGGCGGACTTGCTGTCCCCGTTCCATATCCGGAGCGTACTCCGCGCTTCAAAAGTCGTGTTTATGGTTGGCCCGCGTGGCCCGCGTCGGTGACCTATTTGGTGTCGGTGACGACGACGGTCCGGCGGATGAAGGTGCCTTCCACGGCGGAGCGGAGGAGGAAGTCAGCGACGTTTGCGCGAGAGGTCCAGGGGAAGATCGGCAATTTCGTGACATCCTCGAGCGCGACTTCGGAGTAGCGGGTGCCACTTCGGTCGTTCAACGGTCCGGGGTATTCGACGGTCCATTTCAGATCGCTGACCCTCAAGAGCACTTCCGACGCGGCTTTGTCTTCGTACTTTTTCCGAAGCATGGTGCGGGAAATGGCGTGCACGAGGAATGAGGTTTTAGCGAGAGAGTCGCCGACTCCGAACGCCGACACGATGACGAATCGATCAACCCCTGATGTTTTCGCGGAGGCGATGACTGCACGGACGGTGTCGGTGACCAGCGTTGGGGCTTCGCGGGCGCTTTTCGATCCTATCGTGCTGATGACCGCGTCGTGGCCTCGGGCTGCCGCCGCGATCACGGCGGCGTCGGTGGCGTCGCCGCTGACGATTTGAGCGCGCGGGTCGACGGTGGCGTCGGGCCTCCGAACGAGGGCGCTGACCTGGTGTCCCTGGTCGAGTGCCTTTTTGACGAAGAGGACCCCGGTGCGACCGGTTGCTCCTAGGACAAGAAACCTCATGGCATTTCGCTCTCTACCGAAGGATGAATCGAACCTCGTCAGCCCGCTACTGGGTGGCGGCGTGCCATGCGCGGCGAGGGCCCGACTGTCAACTTTAGTCAGGAAACCTGGCTAACGTCAAGGCGGTGTCGGAGCCTGCTGGTGCTTGCCGGAGGGGGTGGCCCGGGCGGGGTGGGAGTCGGGGCTGGACGGCTCGGGGTGGCCGGGGCTAGTGCGCGTAGGGGTCGGTGATCTCGCGGAGTTGCTCCAGGATCTGGTGCAGCAGCGTGAAGTTGCGGGTGCCGAGGTAGGTCTTCCACTCCGCGAGGATCTCGTCGAGTGTCGCCGCGGCGACCTCGACCGCCCGGCGGCCGCGTTCCTCGATCACGATCAGCCGGGCGCGGCCGTCGGTGGGGTCGGGGACCCGGCGGACGTAGCCCAGGCGTTCGAGCTGGTCGACCAGTACGCCGGCGCTTTGCTTGGTCATCTGTGCCTGGTCAGCGAGGTCTGTGAGGCGTGAACCGTCCGGGGCGATGCGTTGGAACACCCGGCACTGGGCGAGGGTCCAGTCGTCGAACCCAGCCTCCTGGAGAGCCCGGAACATCCGGTCCTCGGTGTAGCGGTACGGGATGAACAACAACACCCCTAGATTCGCCCGCTGCTCTTCATCCATGCCGCTCTCGACTCCATCGCTCACCTGATCGCACGAGGTCACACCCTACGCCAACGCTGCCGAGCCAGGTCGCCGCCAACCCGACCCGGCGGCGCGTGGCCAGCGCTGGGCGCGCTGCGTTCCGCGCGCACCATCCGCTCCCCAGTGACCTCGCATCCGTGCCGTTGCCACGGTGTACGGTAGTAAGCTTGCCTGACTAATGTGCGACGAGAGGGTTGAACGACACGCCCGCCGGGTACTCGGCAATCGACGCGGCTTGTCCACCTTCAACGCCGGGTTATCAGCCGCGTCCAGGTACCCGTCCGCCACCGCCCGCCGGTACAGGCAACGCAGCGCGGCCACCAGATGCTCGGCAGCCGACCGGCCACCCCGGGCGTTGCGTCGCGCCAGCACGTTCGCCTGCACCTGGGCACGCAACTGTTCAATCTCAGTGGGGTGGGGCTCGTCGATACGCCGGTCACCCCATGCCCGCACGACACGGTTCCAGTACGAGCCATACGCCCGCCGAGTCCCAGGCGAGACCGCAGCAGCCACCACCGGCACGTATTCGGCGAACGTCGGAGCCAGCGCACGGGTCGGTCGAACCTGCAGCAGATCGGCTGGGCAGACACCCATCCGGTCCAGCAACAGCCGGGCCGCCTCCAGTTCCGCCCGGCCAGCTACTGACCGGCTCACGCCGCCTCACCTGCCCCGATCGGGGCGTGCAGACCCGCCAGCAGCCGGTCGACCACCACGAGGGGATGCGCCACGAGGACTCCCGCAGCACGGTCGGCAGCCAGGAGAACCTGGTCCCCGGCCCCGAGGCGGCACCACCGGCGCACCGCCAACGGCAGATGCAGATAACCGCGATCACCAATGCGGTGAACGCCGTCGCAGGCACCACGGGCGACGATGATGCCAGCCTGCTCGCGGATGTCCAGCCGAG
>JAVEES010000096.1 GCA_030840285.1 Pseudonocardiales bacterium | reverse complement strand
AGCACGATCAGAATGCCGCTCAGCAGGACCTGCTTGTCGTTGGTGCCGAAGTTGCGAATCGCGAATTCCTTCAGCCAAGTCGGCGCGGCATCGATGGCCGCGCCGCCTACCGCTACCACGGGCGAGGAATTCGGCTGGACGAACTGCGCGATGAGATGGGCGATGGCCAGCCCGGCTGCACCGGCGAATAGACCCGACAGTGCAGGCAGGAGTGCTCGCTGAGCCCGGCCCATGGTTGCAGCGGGGGCGCCGGAAGTCGTTCTTCGCGCGCTTATCTTGCGGATGCTAGCCCGCCTCGATGTGAGTGATCACAACGGTGGATCGTTCGCCACCCGCTTCTGGCGTCGAGTCCGGGCTATCACGGACTCCACGCCAAAGCGAAGGCCCTGAGGACGAGGCCGTCACCTTGCCGCGATGATCAGTCCCGCCGAGCCGAGAGCTTGCTGCAGGTACCCGACCGGGCAGGCGATACCGGACGAGTGAGACCACACCGCGACCCCAAGCTCGTCGACCTGCGTTTCCAGCACGCCGCCCGTCACGAGTTCGGGCCAAGGCCGGTTCAGCTCGTCCATCACGTCGTCGGCCAGCGCGGACGCTGCCTCAACCTCGGCGCGGGCCGGATCGGTGAGGTCAATTAGGAACGACCGACCGCCGCTGATGACAACCCACTCGCCCTGGGAGTAGCCGCCTGACGCCTCGACCGCGAGAACCTGCTGGTCCCACTCGCGGGCGGGGATCGCACGAATCTCGATCTGCGCTCGCGAGGGCAGCGCGAAGTCGCGCCGAAGCTTCGCGATCACCATGTCGACGGCGCGGTCGTGCTGCACGGTGCCCATGACGGCCATCGTCTCCTACGCGGTCGTACAGGTCAGGTCGAAGTTGACGTGGTCGCTGCCGCGTGTGATCGTTCCCGAAACAGTGAGTAGGCATGGCAACCCCACCGTAGGGCCGGGGGGATTTGAACCCCCACTGTCACGGACCTAAACCGTGTGCCTCTGCCGTTGGGCTACGGCCCCATCTGTGCTGCAGACAATACTTTGTCCGGGTCTTGGCTCAGTCCAGTCGTCGGTGGCTCGGCTCAGTCCGGTCGTCCGGGGCTTGGCTCAGTCCAGCGCGAGGTCGCGCCGCAGCTTCGCGACGTGGCCGGTGGCCTTGACCCCGTACTTGGCCAGTTCCACCTTGCCTTCGGCGTCGATGACGAAAGTCGAGCGAATGACGCCGACGACAGCCTTGCCGTAGAGCTTCTTCTCGCCGTATGCGCCGTAGGCAGCGAGCACCGACCTGTCCTGATCGGACAGCAACGGAAAGGTCAACCCCTCCTTGTCGCGGAACTTCGCGAGCTTTGCCGGCGCGTCCGGTGAGATACCGAGTACGGCGAAGCCCTCGGTCTTCAGGCGGTCCAGGCTGTCACGAAAGTCGCAGGCCTGCTTGGTGCAGCCTGGCGTCGAGGCCGCGGGGTAGAAGTAGACGATCACCCGCTGACCGCGCAGCCCGGCCAGCGATACCGGGTTGCCGTCAGCATCGGGCAGGGTGAAATCTGGAGCCTGGTCGCCTGCGGAGAGCCGGTCTGTCATGGCAGACACCGTATCGGGCGGCCGTTGTGACTAGGCTGGCGGCACCGCCACCGGATCAAAGCGGGTGAAGCGGATTGCAATCGAGAACGGGCACGAGGGAGGCAGACGTGGCGAGTGAGCGTGACACAGAGGTCATTCGGGCAGAGATCGAGCAGGCCCGAACCCAACTCGCGGCCTCGGTCGATGAGCTAGCGACCCGGTTGGCGCCGTCCCGCGTGGTCGATCAAGCCAAGGCGTCCGTGAAAGAAAAGCTCACGTCCCCGGTGGGCATGGCGGTGCTCGGTGGGGTGGCCGTCCTCGTCACCTTCGTGGCGGTTCGCAACCTGCGCCGCAGCCGCCGCTGACAAGCCGCCCCTCTACCCGGTGATCAAGTCGCGTCTCATGCTGCTTATAGCAACACGAGACGCGACTTGATCACCAAGGTTTGGGACTAGCCGTGACTCCCAGCCCGCGGACTACCCACCGGTAGGTGTGCCTGGTCACAGCCGGCCGTGTGACCCGGTATCCTTAAAGCGGTTTCAGCGCCATACCCAGGTGGCTGGAACTTTTTAGTAGGCCGCCGAACGCGGCCGACTACATGACCGCGTCGCTCATCGGAGTGCGACTACGCCGCGATCATCTACGGGGTCTGCGCCTTGTCTGATAGCCCGTCATTCCCGAGTCCCCCCATGCCTCCGCGTCCGGATCACCAGCGACCTTTGCATCCTGTGGTGCAGGACGTCACCCAGCGCATTATCGCGCGCTCAGCGGCCAGTAGAGCCGGCTATCTCGCCATGGTGCATGCCGAAGCGCACTCCGAGCACCCCAGGCGTTCAGCGCTGGGTTGTGCCAATCAGGCCCACGGATTCGCCGCCTGCGGACCGGACGTCAAGCTGAGCTTGCGCCGCCGCACCCAGGCACAGCTTGGAATCGTCACCGCCTACAACGACATGTTGTCGGCACACCAGCCCTTCGAGACCTACCCCGATGTGATCCGGCGAGCTGCGCTGGCCGCGGGCGGCGTCGCGCAGGTCGCAGGCGGGGTGCCCGCGATGTGCGACGGCATAACCCAGGGCTACCCCGGCATGGAACTCAGCCTGTTCAGCCGCGATGTCGTCGCGATGGCGACCGCTGTCGGGCTGTCACATGACGTGTTCGACGCCGTCGTCATGCTGGGCGTCTGCGACAAGATCGTGCCCGGTCTGCTGATCGGTGCGCTGCAGTTCGGCCACCTACCAGCGGCCCTGATCCCGGCCGGACCGATGTCGTCCGGCTTGCCCAACGGTGAGAAGAAGCGGCTGCGCAATCTCTACGCCGAGGGCAAGCTCGATCGCGAGGCGCTGCTCGACGCCGAGGCGGCCAGCTATCACGGCGCGGGCACATGCACGTTCTACGGCACCGCCAATTCCAACCAGATGGTCGTCGAGGTTATGGGACTGCACCTGCCCGGTACCGCGTTCGTGCCGCCGGACAGCGCACTGCGCCCGGCCCTCACCACGGCAACCGCGCAACGGGCCCTGCAGATCACGAACCTGGGCGATGAATGGACGCCGCTCGGCCAGGTGATCGATGAGAAGTCGGTGGTCAATGCGGTCGTTGCCCTGCTCGCCACCGGTGGATCGACGAATCACACGATGCACCTGGTCGCGATCGCGGCGGCGGCCGGAATCAAGCTGAGCTGGACGGATATCGACGAGCTGTCGCGCGTCGTCGGCCTGGTGACCCGGATGTATCCGAACGGCTCGGCCGACGTCAACCATTTCCATGCCGCGGGCGGTACCCCATTCCTGATCGGCACCTTGCTGGACGCCGGACTGCTGCACGAGGACGTCCAGACCCTGGCCGGGCCTGGCCTTTCGCGCTACCGCCACGAGCCCGTGCTCGATGCCGAAGGCGGGCTCAGCTGGCGACTGGCCTCGAGCGAGTCCGCCGACGAGTCGGTCCTCAGGCCGGCAGCCAAGCCTTTCCAGCCCGACGGCGGAATCCGCGTCCTGGACGGCACGATCGGCCGTGCGGTGATCAAGGTGTCCGCGCTGGATGACGAGCATCGGTTGATCGATGCTCCCGCGCGGGTCTTCAGCGACCAAGCCTCCTTCATCGGTGCCTTCGAGGCCGGCGAACTGGACCGGGACGTGATCGTCGTGATGCGCTTCCAGGGACCCAAGGCCAACGGGATGCCCGAGCTTCACAAGCTCATCCCCGCCCTGTCCGTCCTGCTGCAGCGCGGCCACCGGGTAGCGCTGGTGACCGATGGACGGATGAGCGGGGCGTCCGGGACGGTGCCCGCCGCTATCCACGTCACTCCTGAGGCCGCGGATGGCGGCCCGCTGTCCAGAGTCCGGGACGGGGACCGGATCGTGGTCGATGCCCATGCTGGCAAGGTCGACGTGCTGGTAGACACCGCTGAGCTGCTCGACCGCCCGGCCGCCCAAGCTCCGGCATCCCCGGCGACGTTCGGGCGAAGGCTGTTCAGCTCGTTCCGGGAACGGGTCGGTACAGCGGACACCGGTGCCTCGGTATTCGACCTGACGCGGGTCGATCGGCAGCAAGACAGCGCGGGGATCGACATTGTGGAGGCAGCATCATGACCAGTCCGACCCGGCTCAGCACCCGGCCACTGATCGGCTCGCCGCTGGATATCGCGCCGGTGATCCCCGTGGTGGTCATCGAGGACGTGGACTGCGCGGTGCCGCTGGCGCGCGCGCTGGTTGCCGGCGGCGTCGCGGTGATCGAACTGACGATGCGTACGCCCGTTGCCCTGGATGCGGCTCGCACCATCGCGGCCGAGGTGCCTGAACTCGTTCTCGGGATCGGCACGGTTGTCACGGTGGCGCAGGCCGAACAGGCGGTCGAAGCCGGCGCGCAGTTCCTCGTCAGCCCAGGAGCCAGCGACCGACTGCTGGACGGGCTGACCAGTCTCGCAGTGCCATTCCTGGCAGGCACCGCAACGCCCTCTGACATCGTCCGGCTGCTTGAGCGAGGCATCACCGAGGCGAAGCTGTTTCCCGCCGAGGTCGTCGGGGGGAAGGCCATGCTGAAGGCGCTGTCGGGGCCGTTCCCGCAGGTGAGGTTCTGCCCGACCGGCGGCATAACCCCCGCGACGGCGGGTGATTACCTCGCGTTGCCGAATGTCGGATGTGTCGGCGGCACGTGGCTGGCGCCCGCAAACCTGCAGGCGGCGGGCGATTTCGCCGCTATCGAGGCGCTGGCCCGCGAGTCCACGGCGCTGGCCGGCTAGCCAGCCGGGCGGCCGATCGTGCTGGTTCCGGGCGGGCGGGGAAGCGGGTCTGAGCGCCGTTCTCGCCCTTGCGCTCGGCGAGCCCGATGTGAAACCTGAGCCGTTCGACCTGGACGATCGGCCGGTCGAAGATGACCACGAACTCCAGCCGGCCGTCTGCCCGCGCGGCATGCCGCCCGTACAGAACCTTGCCCGAGAGCTGGAAGTCCTCCTCCTGGTCGAGCACCACGCTGAGCGTCACCTCGGTGCCAGGTTCGGCCAGGTCGGCGTGACGCTCGCTGATCGAGCAGCGCAAGCCAGCCTCGCTCAGATCGATGAGCTCGCCGATCGCGATGTCCAGCGAATCGGTCCTGCGAAGCGCCACCGTTCCGATGATCGCGGCCCGGATGAACTCTCGCCGCTGCTCGCTCCACGGATCGCCGGTCGCCTGAGCGAGCCACACGCGGTCGTCATAGAGCGGTACGTCGATGATGACGGTGGGCAGGCACATCACCCCGGCGTTGTCCGGCCAGGTCACCAGCACCCGCTCCTGGATCATGAACGTCCGGTCGTGGTCATCCTCGAGTTCGAAGGCGATGCGGCCCGGGGAGAGTGCGGTGACGGTGCCCAGGTGCGCCGCACCTTCTTGGCTCCTCAGCACCACCGATGAACCGCGTTCCGGAACGTGAACCACGGCCTAGTCCCTCGGCCGGGTTTGCGAGCAGTCCGAGCACAGCCCGAGCAACTCGATGGTGTGGTTGACGTCGGAGAAGCCGTGCTCCTCGGCGAGCTGCGAGGCCCATCGCTCGACGCCGCGTCCCTCGATCTCGACGGTTCTGCCGCAATTACGGCATACCAGGTGGTGGTGGTGTTTGCCGTCAGTGCCGCACAGCCGATACAGCGCTTCACCGTCGCCGGTCTGAAGGGTGTCTGCCTGGCCTTCGTCGGCGAGTACCTGCAGGTGGCGATACACCGTCGAAAGGCCGACTTCCTCGCCCTTTGCGCGCAGTTCGGCGAATACCGTCTGGGCGCTGCGGAAGCCCTCACCAGCGGCCAGCTGGTCCCTGACCAGGCCGCCCTGTCTAGTGCTTCGCTGGCGTCGTCGCCGGCCGCCCACGGTCCCCGTCATGATGTGCCCCCTCCGTACCGACTTGGTGCCACCGGCCTGATAATGATTACCAACAGAGTAGCCGCCGAGGCCGGCCGAATACGGCTGAAGCCGAGTTTCGGGGCGCGCCCGATCCGCCGAGCCTCGGCGGATCGAACGACAAGGGTGCTGCACGCTAGCCTCATCGGCAGCCAGGGCCATTGAGCTGAGCCCTGAACAACAGGCATTATCGCGGCGTTGTGCGCTTTCGGCGCGCGAGTTCGGGCACGGCTCGGCTCAGTAGGTCACCGCGGCGGGTCGCCGCTGCCAGCCGCGGCGTTCCCGGACGGTGCCGATGACCCGGCAGAGGACGTAGATGCTGAACGAGATCGTGGTGATGTACGGGCTGATCGGTAGCGCACTGCCCAGGGCGAGCATGATGCCGCCGACCACCGATACGGTGGCGAAGCCGACGCTGAGCACAGCGGTAAGCCACGGCGTCGCGGTAACCCGCATCGCCGCGGCGGCCGGGGTGCACACGATGCTGAGCACCAGCAGCGCGCCGACGATCTGGATCGACATCGCGACGGTGAGCCCGAGCACCAACATGAACGCCGGTGCCAGGGCGCGGACCGGAACGCCTCTGGCCGCGGCCACCTCCGCGTCCAGACTCGCGAAGGTGAGAGGCCGCCAGAGCACCATCAGACTGATCAGGACCACGATCGAGATGCCGATCAGCCATGACAGCTGCGGGGTGTCGATAGCGACGATTTGGCCGGTCAGCAGGCCGAACTTGTTGCCGCTGCGTCCCTTGTAGAGACCGAGGAACAGCACGCCGAGCCCGAGCCCGAACGGCATCAGGACGCCGATGACGGAATTGCGGTCGCGGGCCTTGACGCCCAGCGCGCCGATCGCGAGCGCTGCCAGCAGGGATCCTGCCAGCGAACCGATGACTACGTTCACCCCGATCAGCAGGGCACCCGCCGCACCCGCGAAGGATAGCTCGCTGATGCCGTGCACTGCGAACGGAAGGTCGCGCCGCATGACGAAGAGGCTCACCAGGCCGCAGACCACGCCCAGCACAGCCCCGGCGATGATCGAGTTGCGAACCAGGGACAGCAGCGCCGCATAATCCTCGAAGTTGAAGATCTGCTTGATGATGGACGGGTCAGCCGCCGACGCCGCGAGGATCACAGCGGCAACTCCAGACCGTTCGTCGTGGCCTGCTCATGCTCGTGCTCGTGTTCGGGAACGTCCGGGATGCCGGCGACGATGATGCGTGATCCCGAACGCAAGACCTCGATCTCGGTGCCGTAGAGAGCTGACAGGCTGCGCGAGGTCATGACCTCATCAACGGTGCCGATCCGGAACCGCCCCTCGGCCAGGTACAGCACCCGGTCGACGTAGGGCAGCACGGGGTTGATCTCGTGCGTCACGAACAACACCGCGGTGCCCCGCGACCGGCGTCGCTGATCGATCAGGGTCACCACCGCGCGCTGGTGGCTCAGATCCAGGGACAGCAACGGCTCGTCGCACAGCAGCAGTTTCGGGTCGGTCGCCAGCGACTGGGCGATCCGGACGCGCTGTTGCTCGCCACCGGACAGCAGGTGCACCGGAACGTCTGCCAGATGTGACGCGCCGACCGACCGCAGGATCTCCTCGACCCGCTCGCCGCGGCCGCGGTTAGGCCAGCCGAATCCCCATCGCTGCCCGTCGATACCCAGCCGGACCAGGTCGCGCACCCGCAAGGGGGTCGGTGGTGCCAGGCGGCGCTCCTGCGGGATATAGCCGATCAGCTCGCTGCCACGCTGCGGCTGCCTGCCGGCGATCGTCAGCACCCCGGAGGTCAGGGGCTGCAGGCCGAGGATCGCCTTGAGCAGGCTGGTCTTTCCGGATCCGTTTGCACCTAGTACGGCCACGAACTCACCGCTGCGGATCTGCAGGTCCAGCCCCGACCACAGGGTGCGATCACCCAACGCGAGCGCTCCTGCCCGCAGGTCCAGTACGACCTCGGTCAGGGATGGGTCGTCGCTCACTTATTCAACGCGCTGTGAACCGCGCTCAGGTTGTCGGCCATCCAGTTCAGGTAGTCCTTGCCCGCTGGCAGCGTCTCGGTGACCGGCACGACGGCAATGTTATTCGCCTTGGCAGCGGCCAGTACCTTCTCGGTCGTCGGCTCGGTGGTCTGCTCGTTGTAGGCCAATAGCTTTACCTGCTTATGGGTGAACAGGGTGAGCGTGTCGTTCAGCACCCGGGGTGCGACGTCGGTTCCGGCCTCGACGGCGGCGCTGAACTCTGGCGGCGTCTTGTTCACCAGCCCGCTGGCCTGGAGCAGGTACAGCGGAACCGGTTCGGTGATGGCGACTCCGGCACCTTTGTCGGCCGCCTTGATGCTCGCCTCTGTGAGCTCCAATTGCTTGAGCTTGCCGATGAAGCTCTGGGCGTTGGCCTGGTAGGTGGACGCCCCGCCGGGGTCAGTGCTCGCCAAGGCACCTGCGAGTTCGGTGGCAACCTTCTCCATGCTCGGAAAGTCGTACCAGACGTGCTCATTGAGGTCCTGGCCGGCGGCCGGTTCCTTGCCCGAGATGTCGACGGCATTCAGGACGGTGGGCGGCTTCCCGCTCGATGCCTTGAGCATGCTGTCGACGAAGTCGTCGTAGCCGCCACCGTTCTCGATGACGATCGAGGCCTTCGACAGTGCGAGCCGATTCTGCGGGTTCACTTCGTAGCTGTGCGGGTCCGCGCTCGGGTTCGCGATGAACGACGTGATCGTCGCTCGGGAGCCCGCGATCTGCCGTGCGATGTCGCCGTAGACGTTGGTCGAGGCGACGATTCGCACCTGGCTCGCCGAACTGGATTCGTTCGAATTCGAGGACGAACTGCAGGCGCTCATAGCAGCCGCAGCACCGAGCATCGCCGCGACGGCGGCCCACCGGAGGGGCGCGGACATCGAGCATCCTTCTTTCGTTAGCCACATCGAAAGTCATACTGAGAATGATGTTCATTTGGATGGTAGCAGTCTGTAGTTGGTACACGCCGGGCGGCCAGGTGACTAACCGAGGCAGCAGATGTGCCGCCGCGTGGCTAACGGTTTTGTAACGCATGTCGGAAATGGGCCTCGGTAGAGCCATGTGAACCTGTGGAGTGAGGTGGCCCGAAGCCCAGTAGTACGCAAGAAAGGCCCGTCATGCGTTACCGCCGCCCTGTCCCGTCCACTCCTGCCGGCCGTGTGCGGCCCGAGCATCGAGCGTGAAGCGGCAAGAGGCCATCGACTGGCTGCGTGACAACCGAGCGTTCCTGTCGCTGCTGGCCGGCGTTGTGCTGTTTATGCTCACGGCGCTGCTCTTCGGAACCCGCGTCCCGGCCTGAGCCATGTCATCGAGCGTTGTGCGCCGCCAGGGACTCGAACCCCGAACCCGCTGATTAAGAGTCAGCTGCTCTGCCAGTTGAGCTAGCGGCGCGTACTACTGACATTCAGTAGTCGGCCCGCATCTCTGCGGGCCGGGCGAAACTTTATCAGAACCGCCGGGTGGACTCCCAATCGGTCGGCTGTCAGGGGCGGCGTAGTTCCCGGCAGGGACCCGGCATCGTCTCAACGGCGCGGTGGCCTGGCCACCCGGATGTACGAGTTCGCGCCTCGCGGCGGCGATTAGATCGAATCTCGCCCAACCAGGCGCGGAATCGCGTCACCGAGCCGATACTGAGGATCGCACCAGCCTGCCACGCCTCGTCGGGGTGAACGAGGCGTCCGGGTGCGGATGCCCGAGGCGTGCGCATGCCTGAGGCGTCCGGGTGCCGGAGTTCTGCTAGGGAGGCGGCCCGTCATGGAACCGGAACAGAACCCTGGAGCTGCCGGCCTGCAAGCCGCGAAGGAGAGAAGGATCTCGCTGCGTGCCGCGATGTCGGCCTTGGAACGTTCGATGGCGGCACCGGCCTACGGGCGAAGTTCGGAATGGGTTTCCGGCGTTCGGGTATCGGTGATGGACTTGCAACAGTGCATGCGGGCCCACGTCGAGGCCACCGAGGGGCCGGCCGGATTTCACCGAGAGATCTTGACGGCCGCTCCCCGGCTGAGCCACTCGGTCGAGATTTCAGTTCGCGAGCATGTCGTGATCGGCAAGCTCCTCGACCAGCTGGTCACCGTCCTGGATTCGCCGAACGGTGTGGCCCAGCCGGACGAGCTGATCGAGGAGCTTCGCGACACCGGGACCCGCCTTCTGGGGCTTCTCATCCGCCACCGCCAACGCGGCGCCGACATGATCTTCGAGGCCTACGAAGCCGAACTGGGCGGCGAGAACTAGTACCGGCGCTCTACAGCCGTACTGATCCCACGCAGCTACGAGTGCCGAGAGTGCTTCGGGTTCGAATCACGTCCACCCCTGCCCGGTCAGCGGTCAGCAGTCGTATCGTGAAGGAGCCGCTGGGTGCGAGGGTTCGCCGGTAACCGCTGAAGACACCGAGGTTGTTGTCGCTGATGCCAACCCGCCAGAGCTGGCCTACGCGGTTTGTATCGACCTCGTACTCGATCTCGAGACGGCCGTTGTCGTGCTTGGCCTTCAGGGTCCAGACCCCTCCGCCGGCGCATCCGCCGCTGGCCCGAACAGCCGTGCCTCCGCCGCTGGCTTCGGCCGGTGCAGCGACCAGGGCCGGTACCGCGATGGCTGCCGCTAGCGTGAGGATGACCCCTGCTCTGTGCATCTTGTTGTGTGACATCGTCGCCTCCTGAGCTCCGTGGTGGATACCTCAGAGCATTCGGCGATCACGGTTGTAGCCGCCATGAGACGTCAGTCGTAGTACCGGGGCGCGCCGCCGCGAACCGGGGAAGCCGGGGCTGCTCGGGGCGGGTGACGGGAATTTGCTTGGGGTGAGTGACGGGACTCGAACCCGCGACATCCGCGACCACAACGCGGCGCTCTACCAGCTGAGCTACACCCACCATCGCCCCGGCGCGCCGCTGCGCACCGAAGCCGGGTCAGTCTACCTGTTCGACAGGGGTGCTTTCGACCGGGTTCTGCGCCTCCGGACGCACCGCCTCCAGGGCCGCTGCCGCTATCTCGTCACTGGCCGGACCGGGCTGTGGGACGAAGACCGTGCCACGGTAGTAGCGCAGTTCTTGCACGCTCTCGAAGATGTCGGCGAGAGCGCGGTGCGCCAAACCCTTCTGGGGCTGGCCGTAGTAGACGCGCGGGTACCAGCGTCGCGACAGTTCCTTGATCGATGACACGTCGATCATCCGGTAGTGCAAGTGCGCGTCGAGCAACGGCATGTCGCGAGCGATGAATCCACGATCGGTGGCGATCGAGTTTCCGCACAACGGCGCGGTCTTAGGTTCCGCGACGTAGGTCTTGATGTAATCGAGCACCTGCCTCTCGGCCTCGCCGAGCGTGATCGTCGATCGTCGGACGAGGTCGGTGAGGCCAGAGGTCTCGTGCATCTGCTTGACGAACGGCACCATGGTGTCCAGCACGTCGTCGGCGCAGCCGATCACCAGGTCCAGGCCGTCACCAAGCACGTTGAGATTGGCGTCGGTGATCAGGACCGCGATCTCGATCAGCGCATCTCGATCGAGTTCGAGACCGGTCATCTCGCAGTCGACCCATACCAGTTTGTCGTCGCGTTCGCTCACGAGTGCCGAGCGTAGAGCACCAGCGGGGTGAACGCGTCGTGCTCGCCGGTGTGCGTGACCTCGGGATCGGTGCCGGGATGACGCGGTCTTCGGTGGTCTGGGTCGCCGTCTCCGACGAGGTTGGCGAGTCTGCGGCGGGCACCCGGGGTGCCCTCGGCAGGGATCGAACCTGCGACCAAGCGCTTAGAAGGCGCCTGCTCTATCCGCTGAGCTACGAGGGCTTGCGGTCATGGTATCGACGGCGTCTCGCGGATCCCGCGGCTGGCAGCTGCCTTCCGAGGGCTGCCGTCCGCCGCCTGCCTTCCGGCGGCCAGAGTCCGTAGCTGGAGTCGCGCGAGTCAGTGCCCCATCCCTGCAGGCCGATGACGATGAGAGCGATGAGGAGGAAGAGCAGCAAGAGTCCCATGGCAGGAAGTTTGCGCCAACGAATATGCTGCCACGAGTGGCAGAAATGACGTTACACATTGATTTTCTGCCAACTGCCGGGTGATGATGTCGGCATGGCATTGCGCAAGGTCGTTGCCCTGATCTTTCCCGGCATTCACCCGTTCGAATTCGGGGTGGCATGCGAGGCATTCGGAATCGACCGCTCTGACGAGGGGCTTCCGGTGTACGACTTCTACGTCGCTTCCGCCGATGCCGAGCCGGTTCCTACCTACAACGGCTTCACCATCACCACCCGGCACCGCTTCTCCGAGGCGATGGATGCGGACCTGGTCATCGTTTCCTCAGCCGATGGCGTCGATATCCCGGAATCGGTGACCTCGACGCTGAGCACGGCCTACGCCAACGGCGCGCGGGTGATGGCGCTGTGTTCGGGCACCTTCGCGCTCGGGGCCGCCGGCCTGCTCGATGGTCGGCGGTGCACGACCCATTGGCGGCACGCTGCTGAGTTGGCCCGGCGCTATCCCTCGGCTGAGGTCGACCCCAATGTGCTCTACGTCTGTGACGGTCGCGTCTACAGTTCGGCCGGCACCGCTGCCGGTCTGGATCTCTGCCTGCACGTCATGCGCACCGAGCACGGAGCCGAGGTAGCCAATGCGGTAGCCCGGCGGATGGTTGTCCCGCCACATCGCGAAGGTGGCCAGGCTCAGTACATCAACTTGCCGGTCCCGCCGTGCAGTTCGGACGGTCTGTCCGAGCTGATGGACGAGCTCGTCGAGGAACTCGAATCGCTGCATACCGTCAGCTCGATGGCGGCTCGCGTGAATATGAGCCCGCGGACTTTCGCGCGCCGGTTCCAGGATGCGACCGGGACGACTCCGCACGCCTGGCTGCTGCGACAGCGGGTTATCTACGCCAGACGCCGACTTGAGGCGACCGACGAGCCGATCGAGCTGATCGCGCAGCGTTCCGGGTTCGGCAACGCCGCATTGCTGCGCCACCACTTCCAACGGCACACCGGTGTTGCGCCGACGGCATACCGCCGCTCCTTCTCAGCTGTCAGCGCCGGCTGACCGTTATCCACAGCCGACTGCCTCCGTCCACATCCCGCGCCGCATTGCCCGCTGATCGGCCGAATCGCGGTTGGCTGGGTCATGCCCACGGTGGGCAGCGAGCAATCGCAGTGGAAGGAGCAGTCCATGTACGAGACAGCCATCACGGTTCGGGGCAATGTGGTCGACGAGCCGGAACGGCGGATCACCGAGAGCGGGGTCTCGCTGGTCGGGTTCCGCATCGCAAGCACCCAACGCCGCTTCGATTCCAAGGCCAACGAGTGGGTCGACGGTCACCAGCTCTTCCTGCGCGTCACCTGCTGGCGCGAGATGGCCGAGAACGTCGTCATTTCGGTCAGCAAGGGCGATCCGGTCGTCGTGACCGGTCGGTTGCATTCCAAGAAATACGTCAAGGACGAGGTCAGCAGGATGAGCTACGAGATCGATGCAGATACCGTCGGACATGACCTGAGCAGGGGCATCTCGAAGTTCGAGAAGCGCAGCCGCCGGATCTCGGGCTCGGTCCCCTTGGACGCCGATGGTCTGCCCGAACGTCCGGACGAGGGCTCCTACGAGATGCTCGATGCCGATGGGCTGCCCGGCGAGGCCGCGCGCTCGGGACATCCCGCGCTGGCGGCGGCGGGCTAGGCCCCGAAGTCGCGGATGGCCCGCGATCGGCCGGTGGCGAGGGATCGTGGGGGAGGACGTCGACTGCGATCGTGGAACTGGGACACTGGTAGGTACTGCACAGAATCGATCACTACTGCATGCGGCAAGGACTCCCAGTGGCTCAGTACATCTACTCCATGAACCGGGTTCGCAAGGCTCATGGGGACAAGGTCATCCTCGACGACGTCACCCTCGCGTTCCTCCCCGGCGCCAAGATCGGTGTCGTCGGCCCGAACGGTGCCGGCAAGTCGACCGTCCTCAAGATCATGGCCGGCCTGGACCACGCGTCCAACGGTGACGCCTTGCTGGCACCGGGTGCGAGCGTCGGGCTGCTCCAGCAGGAGCCGCCGCTGGACGAATCCAAGACGGTCCGCGAGAACGTCGAGGACGCCGTTGCCGAGATGCGGGGTTGGCTGGCCCGCTTCGAAGAGGTTTCGGCCGCGATGGGCGATCCGGATGCCGACTTCGACGTGCTGCTCGCTGAGCAGGGTGATCTGATGGAGAAGATCGAACACGGCGAGGGCTGGGAACTGGACTCCCGCATCGAGCAAGCCATGGACGCCCTGCGCTGCCCGCCCGGCGACGAACCCGTCACCCATCTGTCCGGCGGTGAGCGACGGCGGGTGGCGCTCTGCAAGCTGCTGCTCGAACAGCCCGACCTGCTCCTGCTCGACGAGCCGACCAACCACCTGGACGCGGAGAGCGTCCAGTGGCTCGAACAGCACCTGGCGAAATATCCGGGCACCGTGCTGGCCGTCACCCACGACCGGTATTTCCTGGACAACGTGGCTCAGTGGATTCTCGAGCTGGACCGCGGCCGCGCGCACCCCTACGAGGGCAACTACTCGACGTACCTGGAGAAGAAGTCCGAGCGACTCAAGGTCGAAGGCAAGAAGGATCAGAAGCTTCAGCGCCGGCTGGCCGAAGAGCTCGACTGGGTACGCCAGAACGCCAAGGGACGCCAGGCCAAGTCCAAGGCCCGACTGCAGCGCTATGAAGAGATGGCAGCCGAGGCGGAGAAGACCCGCAAGCTCGACTTCGAGGAGATCCAGATTCCGGCGGGCCCGCGGCTCGGCAACGTCGTGGTCGAGGTCAGCCATCTAGACAAGGGATTTGACGGCCGGGTGCTCGTCAAGGACCTGTCATTCTCGCTTCCGCGCGGTGGGATCGTCGGCGTGATCGGGCCGAACGGTGTCGGCAAGACGACCTTGTTCAAGACCATCGTCGGCCTGGAGCACCCCGATTCGGGTGAGGTTCGCGTCGGCGAAACCGTGAAGATCAGCTACGTCGACCAGAACCGCGGGGGCATCGATCCGACCAAGAACGTGTGGCAGGTGGTCTCTGACGGGCTCGACTTCATCAAGGTCGGCCAGGTCGAGATGCCCAGCCGCGCCTACGTCTCGGCCTTCGGCTTCAAAGGGCCAGATCATCAGAAGGCTGCCGGCGTGCTGTCCGGTGGCGAGCGGAACCGGCTCAACCTCGCGCTGACCTTGAAAGAAGGCGGCAACCTCCTGCTGCTGGACGAGCCCACCAACGACCTCGACGTCGAAACCCTCGGCTCGCTGGAGAACGCCCTGCTGGAGTTTCCGGGTTGCGCGGTGGTGATCAGCCACGATCGCTGGTTCCTCGACCGGGTGTGCACCCACATCCTGGCGTGGGAGGGCAGCGACGATGAGCCCGCGAAGTGGTTCTGGTTCGAGGGCAACTTCGAGTCCTATGAGAAGAACAAGGTCGAACGGCTCGGCGCCGACGCAGCCCGCCCGCATGCCGTCACGCATCGCAAGCTGACCCGCGACTGATCTTGGTGTGGGCCGCCTCGCCAGCCCTCGGCGGTCCAGCGGCGGTCCATCGGCGTTCGGGAGGTTCTCTTGGCTCGGTTCATCGCGCGATGTGCGATGCGCTGGTCTGACATGGACGCCTACGGCCATGTCAACAACACCGCGTATCTGGCCTACCTCGAGCAGGCTCGGGTGTCGATGTTCTTCGACCGCTACGACTCCTCCTTCGCGCGCGGCACCGTCGTCGCGCATCACGAGATCACCTACCTGCGCCCGGTCGTCTACCATCCTGAGCCGCTGCGCCTGGAACTGTG
>JAVEES010000326.1 GCA_030840285.1 Pseudonocardiales bacterium | reverse complement strand
CCCGGTAGCCCGGCCCAGCCAATCCAGAGCCCCCTTACGGAATCGAACCGTAGACCTTCTCCTTACCATGGAGACGCTCTGCCGACTGAGCTAAGGGGGCAAGCCTGACGCACGAAATCGCACAGCCAGGCCGATCCGCTCCGGATCACCAGAGCCTCACTGTGCTGCTTCGAGCGCCCGCTGAACTCTACATGACGACCTGGGGCAATTCAGAATCGCCAGTATGCGGACATAGAAGAGCCCTGGTGATCGCACGGGGGAACGACCACCAGGGCTCATCCAGTATGAACCCTAGGTAGTCGGGTCGCAACCCCTAGCTACTGAATCCGTACCGAAATCTTGAGATGTGGGTCACACCGCCCGGCTTCCCGGACAAAGCAAAAGCCCCGACCCGGGGATCGGAGCTTTGGTGGCGGCTGTTGGGTTCGAACCAACGTAGGCAGAGCCGGCAGATTTACAGTCTGCTCCCTTTGACCACTCGGGCAAACCGCCGTGAGCAACACCGACCAGCAGTGCTGCGCCAGATGAGGTTACACGAGGCTCGGCGCCGCGAAGAACAGCGCGGTGCCGGCCGGTGCACGATCACGCGGCGCGCGGGGACCACCCGAACTCCGATACGGTGCCTGCTGGAAAGATGAGCGTTCGTTGCGGTCCCCGCGGGTCCGCACGCGCGGTCCTCACCGCCCCGTTTCAGGCAGTCACATGCAGGAAGAGAGAAGCGAGCTCATGGCCGATCCATCCTTCGATGTCGTCAGCAAGATAGATCACCAGGAGGCGGACAACGCCCTTAACCAAGCTGGCAAGGAACTCTCACAACGCTTCGACTTCCGCGGCACGAACACCACCATCGACTGGTCCGGTGAACTCGGCATCGTCATCAAGGCCGATACCGAGGATCGCGCGAAGGCCGCACTCGAGGTCTTCAAAGAGAAGCTGATCAAGCGCGACATCTCGCTCAAGGCCCTCGACGCCGGTGAGCCGAAGGCGTCGGGAAAGCAGTACGTCATCAATTCGAGCCTGAAGCAGGGCATCGAATCAGAGGTCGCGAAGAAGATCGCCAAGACCATCCGCGACGAGGGCCCCAAGGGCATTCAGGCGCAGATCCAGGGTGACCAGCTTCGGGTTAGCGGCAAGAAGCGTGACGATTTGCAGGCCGTCATCGCCCTGCTCAAAGGCGGCGACTTCGGCGTCGCGCTGCAATTCACCAACTACCGCTGACCTGCGGCGAGCAGCGCTGCGACGGAGGCACAGGAGAGATATGAAGGGCATCATTCTGGCGGGCGGCTCGGGCACCCGACTCCACCCGATCACCCGTGCGGTGAGCAAGCAGCTGCTGCCGGTCTATGACAAGCCGATGATCTACTACCCCCTCTCGGTGCTGATGCTCGCGGGCATCTCCGACATCCTGATCATCACCACACCGCATGATCAGGAGCAGTTCGTCCGGCTGCTCGGGGACGGCTCGGACCTCGGCATCTCGCTCAGCTATGCGGTGCAGCCGGAGCCCAACGGCCTGGCCGAGGCCTTCATCATCGGACGCGAGCACGTCGCCGACGATTCGGTCGCGCTGGTGCTGGGCGACAACATCTTCTATGGCCATCTGCTCGGGCAGACACTCACCGATGCGGCCAGCATCACCGCCGGCTGCCGCTTGTTCGGTTACCGGGTGAGTGACCCCGAGCGCTACGGCGTCGCGGAGGCCGACGAGAACGGGCGACTGCTCTCCATCGAGGAGAAGCCCGTTGCGCCGAAGTCGGACCTCGCCGTCACCGGCCTGTACTTCTACGACAACGAGGTGTGCGATATCGCTGACTCGCTCTCACCCTCGATCCGCGGCGAACTCGAGATCACCGACCTGAACAACGTCTACGTCCAGCGCGGGACCGCTGAACTCGTCGACCTCGGTCGTGGAACCGCGTGGCTGGATACCGGCACGCATGACTCGCTTCTCGAGGCCGGCCAGTTCGTGCAGGTGCTCGAACACCGGCAAGGCGTCCGGATCGCATGCCTGGAAGAAATCGCACTCGCCAAGGGCTGGATCGACGCCGTGACGGCGCTGCAGCTGGGAGAGGCGCTAGCCAAGTCCGGTTATGGGCAGTACGTCATGGACGTCGCCCGGCGAGCGCTGGTTCAGGGCTGAACGTTGGCCGCGATCGACCGCTTTCTCGGGGCCAACTCGACCTATACCGAGGGGTTCCCGGGACCCCGGCCGAAGGAGCCGGCGCTACGCGTTGCGGTGCTGTCGTGCATGGACTCCCGGCTGGCGTTGTTCGGCGCCCTGGGCCTGCGGATCGGCGACGCGCACCTGATTCGTAACGCAGGGGGGCTGGCCACGCCCGACACCCTTCGATCGCTTGCGGTCAGCCAGCGATTTCTCGGGACCCGCGAGATCGCGGTGATTCACCACACCGACTGCGGGATGCTGAACTTCGACGACGAGGAGTTTCGGCGCACCCTGGCGGAGGAGAGCGGCGCCTCGCCGCCGTGGGACGTCGCCGGATTCACCGATGTGGAGCAGAGCGTCCGGGACACCGTGGCGACGATCCGCGAGAGTCCTTGGCTCGCCCACCGGGATCTAGTGCGTGGGTTTGTCTTCGACGTGCGCAGCGCCCGGCTGTCGCAGGTCGACTAGGGCGCTCTGACCGACGATCCCATGCACCGGGGTCGGACCCGGCGTAAGGCTGTAACCCGCCTCGCGCCAAGCGTGCACCCCGCCGATCAGGTCCGTGGCGGGCATCCCGAGCGAACGCAGCGCGTCCGCTGCCAGGGATGAGGTGTAGCCCTCCGAGCACACCACGATCCATCGCTGGTTCGGCTGCGCCTGGGGCAGCCGAGCGGCCGAATGCGGGTGCAGGCGCCACTCGAGGTGATTGCGTTCGACGATGAGCGAGCCCGGGATCTCGCCCTCGTCGGCACGCTGCCAGCCGGGGCGGATATCGACGAAGCGGGCTCCGTTCGCGACCGCCTGAGCCGCCTGCCGGGGGGCCAGCCGCTCGAGTCGCGATCGAGCGTCCGCGAGCAGTTCGTCAACCGAGGAGAAGCCGACCTCGCCGACCGGCGCGATGGTCGCGGTCATGCGGCCGGCCTTCCCAGGACGAGTCCGACGTCGGGTTCGGGATCCTCAGTGGCAAGCGTGGCGATGCGCTCAAGGCCGCCGGCCTCGCCGATGTCGTAGTAGTTCATCGAAGTCAGCGGCGGCGAGTAGGCGTGGACGCTGACCGCCGGATCGCCGGACAGGTTGCGGACGTCATGCACGTGGCGGGGTCCGAAGCCCACCGCCGCGCCGCTGGCACGCCGGTGCTCGGCCAGCGCGAGATCGGCCGGACGACCGGGCCGGTAGATGGCCTCGCTGAGTTCACCGGACAGCACCGTGAAGGCTCCGGAGGAACCGCCATGATCGTGAAGCTGGGTTCCCTGGCTCGGTAGCCAGCTGATCAACCAGACGTCAACGCGCGGATCGCGATAGATCCGCTGGTGCCAGCGTGTTTCCTCGTTGAACTCGATGTACGGATAGCGCCCCGCGGCGACTTCGTCAGCGATGAACCGGCTGTAGTCGACCAGCTCGACGGGGTTCAGCGCTGATGGCAGCGCGACCGAACTGAGTGGGCGTATGGCATTCATGGGTTCCTTCTCGAGATGGTTGGGTTCCGGACGGCGCCGCAGAGCGGCTGGAGAACCTGCTACATCTCTCGTCGAACGAGTCAGCGCGGCGACTCGTCCAGAAGGCAACCTGCCAGAAAGGCAGCTCTGTGCCGGGCACTCGCCCCGCCTGCCGCTGCTGCCTAGTCACGCGTTCAGTATGGCAAGGAAGGCGGCCCCAACGCAATTCCTAGTGCATCGATAGAAATAATCGGGCTAGTAGATCAGGTCGAGCTGGCCCAGCGGAATGATGTCATCAGACGTTCGAAGCGATGCATCAGTTCGTCAGGGCAACTGCCGCCAGCACTGAACTCGGCCAGCAAGGCCAGTTGGCTATCCGGCGCCGGGACGATGTAGCGCACCGTGCCCTCGCCGTGGTCTGCCTCGATGAGTTCGGCGACGGGCGACCCCGCGCCGAGTTGCACCGCGTCGACCGGCCCGTCGAGCAGCCCGACGCTGAGGATTGCGCTGGCCGGCTCGAGGTCCGCGGCGCCGATGACGGCGGTGCTGAGGACTGCGATGACGGGGGCGCCGCCGATCTCTTCGGGCACGCTGCCGTCATCCGGTGTGGCGATGAGCCAATCGCGGCAATCGAGTTCGAAAGCCGGTAGTTCCATTGTGTGGAGGTCGCCACTGCTGTCCATAAATGCCCCCTCGGGTGGCCACTGCATGCCCCGAATCGACGAATGCTGGTCTCGTCACAACGCAGTCAGGTGCCGGGTTTGGGTCACCGCGATGGATGTACCCGGCAGCAACTCGTCTTAGACCTAGTTGGTAAGAACTCACAGATCAATGTCGTCAAAAGGGACATCTTCTTTGCTACGGCGAAGCTCGTGGCTTCAGGGTGCCGTCGTAGAGCCTTTCCGGGACGGCGCGCTGCTCGGCCTGCGGCACGCCGGGCCAGGTCAAGCCCGCATTGGTCATGTCCCAGAGCTTGGGCGCCCACCTCCGGCCAAGGCCCGAAATTCCTCCGCTTTGTTGAGCGACGCTACGGAAATAGTTGGACGGTACGGCCGCCAGGTCGGCGGTTTCCCGGCTGGCTCCATCGACGAAACCGGCGGCCATCACTGAGGCGCGGGAACCGGCCCGGCCCGCCGCCACAGCGGCCCGCCCCCCGCGGATGAAGGCTGCACCGGCAGGGACCGCGCCCAACGCATCCATCCCGAGATCGAAGTTGCCGACCGACTGATCGCGCTTCCCCCAGCGCCGCCACGAATCAACACCCAGCTGCGCCGCGGAAAGGGCGGCGGCGACGGCGAAGCAGGCCGCCCCGGCGGGTGGGAAGGCGAACAGCAGCACGACGCCCAGCGCGGTCAGTTCGGTGCTCATCACCGTAAGTGCGTCGCTCACGTTGTGCCATGAGGGATGGGCGAGCAGGTACCCGACCGGGTTGACGTACTTCGCTGCGCTGTCGATGGAATGACCGAGGGCCCGCCAGCCGGTCAAATCCTTCGTAGGGTCCGAGGAGTTCGCATCGAGTACCCGTTGGGAACAGACCTGAGCCGCGAGCAGCCAGCTGTCGTAGTGGAACTTGAACCGGCAAGCCGCCGCCCGCAGCAGCTCGTGGTGCGCCGCGGTTGCCTCGGTCGCGGCGCGTTGAACCGCGGTGGTCGGCGTGCCGGCTATCAGAGAGCCTGGCGGTAGTTCGAGGTTGGACACCGATGGCGGCACAGGTGGGCTGTCCAGGACGGCCTGAACGGATCGCCGAGCGGTGGCCAGCGCAGGCAGCGTGTCGGCGAGTGCCCGGGCGTAGCCGGACAGCGCCGCGGCATAGGCGTCGTAACGGCGAGCTGTTGCCTCCAGATCCGGCCGCGAGTCACTCAGCTTGGCGGCGAAGGCCGTCGCCGCCTGACCGATCCAGCCGGCGGAGCTGAGCTGTAAGGCAAGCAGCGCCGAGACCTGTCGAAGCTGGATGGCGAATTCGGCGGCACGCCGGCCGAGTGCCCAGATCTGTTCGGGCTGGTCGGTTGGCATCGGCTGGCTCAGACAGAACCAGGCGGCGTCGAGCGCCGCCGGCGGCAGTTCCAGTCCGGCCGTCACTGTGGCGCCTGACCCGGCGGGCGCACCAGCGCGGCGTCCGTGCGGGCATAGGCCGACCCGGCCTGCTCCAGTGCCCCGGCCGCATCGTCGAAGAAGGCTCTCAACCGGTCGCGCTGGTGCTTCCAGTCGCGCTCAGCGTGCCGGACGGCGTGATAGATGGGCGATTGCTCCAAGCCGGCCTGCAGGCTTCCGTCACGGCTGCTCATCTCTCGAGCCAGTGCCCTCAGCTGCGCGGCCGATCGACAGAGCGCCTGGTAGTCCACCTCGATGTCCTGAACCGTTCGGCGCGCCGGGCCGCCCAGCTGATCCGCAAGTCGCATGTCGCAGAGGCTAGCCAGTTACGCCGACGGACCCTGAAAGTTATCCACAGGCCGGTCGCGCGAATTCCGCTGGCGCCGGTGAGCGATGCCACGCCAACTTCCATGCAAAGCTACGTAGGATGGGGGGTTGGCGGTGCCGAGGGACGGCAGCAGACCGTGCTAGCAGAAGCTAGCCGATCTCAGCTCATCCCGCCCTCGCCGTCCAGATCGACATATGAGGCTCAGCGCCTCTGAGGCTAAACAGGAGGCGGAACAGCCCGCATGTCCATAGATGTTCAGCAGCTCGACCGTGTGGTGATCCGTATTGCCGGGGATTCTGGTGATGGGATGCAGTTGACGGGGGATCGATTTACGCAGGAGACGGCGAATTTCGGCAACGATCTGTCGACCCAGCCGAACTTTCCGGCTGAGATCCGGGCGCCTGCCGGGACCTTGGCGGGGGTGTCGTCCTTCCAGTTGCATTTCGCTGATCATGACATCTTGACCCCGGGTGATCGTCCGGACGTGTTGGTGGCGATGAACCCGGCCGCGTTGAAGGCGAACCTGGGTGATCTGCCCAAGGGCGCCACGATCATCGTCGACACCCGCGACTTCACCGAGCGGGCGCTGGCGCGCATCGGCTGGTCCTCCAACCCGATCGAGGACGGTTCGCTGTCCAACTTCACGGTGCACGCGATCGATCTGACGCAGTTGACGTTGGATGCCCTGGACGGGTCGGGTTTGTCGCGCAAGGACGCCGGCCGGTCGAAGAACATGTATGCCCTGGGCCTGTTGAGCTGGATGTATTCGCGTCCGACCGAGGGAACCCTGCGGTTCCTGCGGGAGAAGTTCGCGAAGAAGCCCGAGATCGCCGAGGCCAACATCACCGCGTTCAAGGCGGGCTGGAACTACGGCGAGACGACCGAGGCCTTCGGCGTGTCCTACCAGGTCAAGCCCGCGGTATTGCCGCCCGGTGAGTACCGCAACATCGCCGGCAACCTGGCCCTGGCCTACGGCTTGGTCGCCGGCGCCCACAAGGCCGGGCTGCCGCTGTTCCTGGGCGCCTACCCGATCACGCCGGCCTCCGACATCCTGCACGAGCTGGCCAAGCACAAGCGCTTTGGTGTCACGACCTTCCAGGCCGAGGACGAGATCGCCGGCATCGGCGCCGCGCTGGGCGCCTCCTTCGGGGGCGCGATGGGGGTGACCACCTCCTCCGGCCCCGGGATCGCGCTGAAAGGCGAGACCATCGGCCTGGCCGTCAGCCTGGAACTGCCGCTGGTGATCGTCGACGTCCAGCGCGGCGGCCCGTCCACCGGGCTGCCGACCAAGACCGAGCAGTCCGACCTGCTGCAGGCCATGTATGGCCGTAACGGCGAAGCCCCCGTGCCGATCGTGGCGCCCCAGTCCCCCGGTGACTGCTTCGACGCCGCGATCGAGGCGATCCGGATCGCGACCACCTACCGGACCCCGGTGTTCCTGCTGTCCGACGGCTACATCGCCAACGGCTCCGAGCCCTGGCAGGTCCCGCAGCTGGCCACGCTGCCCGACCTGGACCCCGACTTCCTCACCGAGCCCAACGGCACCGGCGAGGAGCAGG